>JAAVZW010000022.1 GCA_022791835.1 Clostridia bacterium
GAGCTTAATATCCATACAATAAATGCTACTGCTAGTCCGTGCCAAAATGTCCAAGTAAAGGCTATTCCAAATGCCCATATTATAAATGCACCTATTCCCCAGAATATTAAGCCTGATAGTGCAAATAATGCTACTAACCCCAATACAACAAACAATATTGTTAATAAAATCATTTTTTCTCCTCCCATTTCAAACTTAACTCTAAAACCCATACAATAAACCATAAAGCACATATTCCATACATAATTCCAAGTCCTACTTGCCCTACTTTGATATATGTTACAGTTACATCTATAAAAATTAATGTTAAAACTAAACTTTTATATATTTCTTTATTTCTTCCTAAAAAATTATCTACTCTTTTCAAAAAATTCTTCATTTATATTTCACTCCATTTTTATCTAAAATTCTTGTCCTATATCAAAATATCTTTTGTTTAAAAGTTCATCTTTGGGATTAGTAAAACATACTACTGCTAAATCTAATTTTCTTAATTTTTGTATGTAAATATTTTGAATATTCTTTGTTATAACCATTTTTCACTTCTATTTCTTTATTTCTACTTTATCTGTTATTGCTTCTGACATAAAGTTGTTTAAAACCCAATTAGGAAGCACAGGCATTAGTTCATCTTGGAATATAATAAATACTGTTGGTGATAAATACTTGCTTTTAAGGGCATATAATGGGTTTACAGCATACCATTTGACATCATTTATACAAACTTCTTTTATAACTTTTAAATCTTTCATTTGTTTTAAAAATCTTCTTGTTTGTCTGTCACTACATTTGAACATTTCTGACATTTTTTCTACTGTTAATGGCTTTATTTTACTACTTCTATACCCTAACAATTGATTTTCGCCTATAATATATCTAATTAGCCTATAAAACTTTCCACAATCTATTAAACTGCATTCTTCTGGTAAACCATTATCTAAGAATAGCTTTATATAATCGTTATTGTATTTAAGTACATATCCTCTTTTAGAATACAAACTGTCTATGTATTTTTGTTTCTCTGTAAATTCTCCTGTTTCTGGATTTATTATTGTTTCTCTTTTAATTGATTTATATTGCCTTAATATCACTCCATTTATTTGGACATCTAGTGTCCATTTTTCTTAAATTTTGGACATCCAGTGTCCAAAATTTAAAATCAATACTTTCTTACTCTCGCTTATTATATATCTATTTTTTTACTACTTTTTTGTGTAAAACTTGTTATATATAATAGGGAAAAATTCTATGGTCAATCGTTTCGGCTAAGCCTCACGATGTTCTCTTGTAGATAAAATAAAAGGCTATCAAGTAGGCGGACAATCAATCCACCTACTCAATAGCTTACGTAAACTATTTTATTAATACTATTTTACAGCAAATGCTTTTAAAAAGTCAATATGCTTTATTCTTACTTTATCGTTTTTGTAATATTTTTGTAATATTTCTCCCTTTTTGTGATATGCAAATCTTTATGTGGGTAACACACTCCCCTATGCTCTTTCTCTATATAGGGGCAGGGGTATATATTATAAGAATACGACGTAAAACACCATATACGCTATTGTTGCAATGCAGTTGTATCAAGTATTACATAGATTATATGCGCAAAGTTAATGCAATAAATAATGCAATAGAACATACAACATATACAACATTGACAAAAAGATTATTTTTATAAAAAAATAACTATGTTTATTAGGGTTACATTATTATTATTACTTTATACATTATACATATACTTTATACAATACAATTACTATATATTCATATATATTGCATCTTGTCAAATAATAATATATATTATATAATGCTGTTATATTAAATAAAAAGGAGATAGAAAAAATATGGAAAAGCAAACAAAGTTATATCAAAAATGGTGGTTTTGGATATGTATTGTATTAATAATTGCTTGTATTACTTGTATGTGCTATTTTGCTTTTAACAAGTCAATTAATGTTAATTTAGGTATGTCTAGCAATTCAAAACAAGACAAGACTAATCAATCACAATTAACAGCTGAAGAAATAACAAACAAATTAAAAGAAAAAGGATTAAATATTGGTAAAATTGTAGTATATACAGAAGAAACAGATTTGAATAACTTATTAGGTAGACCAAATCAGTATACTTCAAAAACTATATTTGAAGATACTAGGCTAGAACAACTTAATATTGATAATGAGTTTTTAACAGAAGAAGAAAGAAACGAACCAACACGGCGGAACAATTGAAGTATTTAACAATAAAAGTGATATGCAAAAAAGAGCTGACTATAATAAAAGTATATCAAGTAGTATTTCTGCATTAAATCAATATATATATACGAGTGATTACGCCATATTGCGACTAGAACATGGTTTAACGCCAACACAAGCAAAAGAGTATGAAAAAATATTTAATGAAATAATGAATAATAACTAAACCACTACCTCACTTTTGTGGGGCTTTATTTTTATTTTAAACAATGCTATAATATCAAACTGTAAAGGAGATTAAAAAAATGAAACTAAAAAAAGAAAATAAAAGTTGGATTGGTATTGGCATAGCAATTATATTTTATATATTTATAATAATTGGTATGTCTACAATAAATGAAGATAACGAGACAAATACAACAAAAGTACAAAACAATAATAAACAAGAAAATATGATAACTACTTATATTATGTCTAATAATTATCACAAATATATTATAGACACATTACAAGAAGTCAACGACAATAATACATTTAATATTGTTGCTTCTCGTACAAGGTCACAATATATTGAAATTGATATACAAAGTGTAAGCAGATTAACTTATAATGACTATGATATAAAAGCGAAAGAATTAACTAATAAACTATACGAACAAATAAAAGATAAAACTATAAAAAAAGATGGCTGGCTATCAAATGATGATTATATTATTAACTTACATTTTTATGAAAGATTTAACGCCAATATAAATTCTAAAAAGAAAACAGCAATACAAGTTGGAATATATCAAATATATACCGAAGATTTAGAAAAATATCGTACTTATGATAAGTGTATAAACGGTGGCATTAGTGAATTAGAGTGGAAACAAGAAAGAAAATAAAAAACTAAAAATATTAAAAAAAGCATTGACTTGTTATAACTAATGTGCTATAATAGCAATATAAGATAAATACTAAAAAGGAGGTTGTAAAAATGGCTTATGTAGAAAAAGATAAAATGAAAATATATAATAAAACACAACAAGAGAAATTTAAAAGATATACTGGAAAAGTAGAAAAAGAAACCGCTATTAAATTTGATAAAAAACTAAAAGATAATAATATAAAATTTAGTTTTTGGTTAAATCAAAACATTAAAAGATATTTAGAAAATTTATAGAAAATATTAAAAAAAGCATTGACTTGTTATAACTAATGTGCTATAATATAAGTATAGTAAGAAATAAATATTTCTACTAAAAAAAAGCTAGCTAGATACTCGCAATATCTAACTAGCAACAGAGTTAATAAAATACCCTTCACGACATTTTATAAAATACTCTATTAATATAATAGAATAAATTTTATAAAAAGTCAAGTAGTAATTTTTGTTAACTCGGAAAGGAGATTTTGAGAAATGAAAAAACTATTTGGCTTTTTGCTTAGAAAAGCAAATAAAAGAGCTACAAACAAAAGACTACACAAACAATTTATATCAATGAACAACTTTGTAAAAGAAATGTAAAAATCAACCACGACCTGACAGGGGGAAATCTTCTTCCCCCTTTCCCAAAAAACTATTGAAAAAAGTAGAAAAATAATAAAAATTTTGGGAGGTTTTAATATGAATTACATTAATAGATTAGAAGTAGAAAATAAAGGACTAGAAGTAGTCAACAAAGAATTAAAAAAGGAAGTAAGCGACTTAAAAATATATCTAGCAATGGCAAGAGGTACAAGAGATTATAACGAAAAAATGTTATTTGCAGAACAAAAAGAAAAGAACAAATTACAAGGTAAACTTACAGAAGCAGAAAAACAAATTAAAATATTACAAAAAGCTGTAGATACTTTGACAAAAGAAAATAAAAGACTAAAAGAAGAAGTTAAGCAAAACAGCAAACAAAGCACAAATACAGAATTACAAGAATTAATCGCAAATGGTTTAAACTTCTTAACTCAAGCGATGATGTACAATGCAAGTAAACTAAAAAGAAATTAAAAAAAGAAAGGTAAAAGGTAATTAATTATGAGAAAATTATTTTATGAATATGACAACGGAGAATATAGCATACATACAAACTTTATCAGCAACAAAACAATAAAGAAAGAAAGCAAAAAAGCTAACAAAGTTTCAATTTATAAATGTGATGAGATAGAAAAAAGGCTTGAAGGATTTTCAAGTGGTCAATATATAACAACATTAATATTAAATTAAAAATAAATAAAAAGGTGGTTTTAATTATGGAAAATATAAAATTAAATAAAATTAATAACAAAAATTATACATTAAAGGAAAAAGCAAGAACTTTTAACAATTTTAATTATAAAACATGGAAAAAAAATAGCCAAAAAAGTTTTGATAAATTGCCTATACATTGGGCTTTTGGAGAGCAACAATTCAAAGAATTATTACAAAAATTACATTTACAAGATACCAAAGAAGATTTACAAAAACTTGTCAATATTGGTTGTGGTGGTTTAATGCTTAAAAGTGATTTATTTTTATTAAAAAATCATAACGAAACATTTTCAAAAGAAAAATTAATGTTTTGGTTAACTCACAATTTTAAATTTGCGTATAGTGCTTTACGTTATGAAATGAACAACCACGAATACTACTACTCTTATGACATTAGCGATACATTAGAAAGTTTAGGCTTGACTTTTGAAGATATACAAAAAAATGGTTATTTAAAACTTGCTTTTTTAAGAGCAAAAAAAGACTACTGGGCAAAATGCAACGCTTACAATTATTAAAATAGTAAAATAGAAAGGTTTAAAAGGTGGTAAAAATGAAAAATAATTACAATTTTGAAATAGGTTTACAATTTAAAGACAGTGCAACATTTACACAAAAACAAAACTTATATGAATATATTGAAAATTACATGATTGATTTAGATGAGAAAGAAACGAAAAACGAAAGTATTTTAATAATATATACATATACAAATCAAATATCAAGTATAAAAAGAATTTTAGAAAATTCAAAAATAATTAGATATTTTTATATAGAAAGTTTTAAAAAAGAGGTGTAAATAATGAAAGAAGTTAAAACAATATCAATTGATGAGATTATAACATTAGCATTTCGTAAATATAAGCTAAGTGGTAAAAAATCAATGAATACATTCATTTTCACACAAACAAAGAAACTAAGCGAAAAAGATTATGACAAAATACTTGATACATTAGAAATTAAAATAAAAGAATATGAAGAAAAGAAGAAACAAAAACAAGAAGAAGAAATGCAAAAAGAACTAAAAGCAAAATTAAAATTAGTTATTTAAAAAAAAATAAGGGATTTATTCCCCTATTTTTTTATTTATACTATAATTTTATATATTTACATCATTTAAAATAATACATTCTTTTATTTGCTTTTATATGCCATTCTAAGCTATTTTATATTACAGGTATATTATTTGTTGTCTTTAATATAAAACCCCCTTAAAAATGCATTTATTCAATAGATTTTAAGCTAATTCTAATCATTTTTTATTTTTCTAAAATTCTACAAATAATTACATATTTTTTGATAAAAAATGCTAGTCTAAAATCTTTTTTCAAGTGCTAAGTAAAAATCTTTTTCCGCTTGTGTAAAAAAATGACAAAGTGAAATCTTTTTCTAGTCGTGTTCATAAAGTTCTTCTTTTGAATGAGGTTCTTTTAATTTATTAGCGCTAACCCAATTGCCATATCCTCCATTCCAACTTCCTCTACCCCATAATCGTATATTCCCTCGTCCATCTATTTCAACTATTCTATATGCTGGTTTATCACAGCATTGCCAATGCGATATTACAAAACAATTATCTTTTGTCACTTTTTCTATTTCTTCTGATAATTTCCAATTAAACCCACATTGATAGTTAATATAGTCTAAACTAAAACCATCTTGCAATAATTGATTAGCATATGATTTTTTTGCATGTTCTAATTCGCACTCTAATGCTCCTCTTTTTTGGTCAAAACTTTTACCACATTTATCACATTTATACATTACTGTTTCTTTCACTATTCCACCCCCTTGCACAATTTCCACAAATTATACAACTACCTTGCTTGTCTTCTTCAAATGCTGTGTATATTTCTTCTCTAGTTTCAAAACTTTTTCCACATTTGCTACAATTTGTTTCAACTGGCATATTGTGTTTTTCTCTTTCTTCTTTGTATGTAGTATAATCACATTTTAGTTTCTTAATGTTTGTAAATACTTTTTCCTTTAAATATTTTGCTTCTATTGGGTGTTCTCTTACCATGCTTCTAAATATTTCTGTTACTTCTTTCCCTTTTTCTTCTACTTCTAATTCTTTTTCTACTTTCTTTTTACTCATAACTTATTTTCCTTTCTATCCCTAAATTTTTGTACGCTTCTTCTTTTTCTTTATAAGTAATTAAATCTTTACTTAAATCTGTATATATATCATATACATAATCTTCATTTCCTAATCCAAATACTTCTTCTATCATGTTACACATATTCCAAGTGCAAATTCCATCTTCGTAATATTCTTTGTGCAATATAACTAAATCTTCTCCTATTTTGTTTCCAAATTCTAATATAATCTTCTCTAATAATTCTCTATCATTTATCTTTTCGTTTTCCATTAACTTATTAACAAATTCATTGTAATTTACTTTTTCTAAATCTATACTAATTGACATTTTAAATCTTTCCCTCCCAAACTACTCTATTTATTTTAGGTAATATTATTTCTTCTATTTGATAACCTTTTTCGTTAGTTCTATAATGTGCCTTAAAGCCTTTTAGTGCATTCTCTGCTTCTTTTTGTGTTCTATAAAATGGTATTGGATATTTATAAGAACATCTTAAATATTCTCCTGTATCCTTATCTATTACTGCATAACATTTATTTATCTTCATAATTTTCCTCCTAATATATATCATCTTCTACAAAATCAGATATATCTAATTCTTCTCTTACATTATTTTCTTTATATAAAATCAATTCTAAATCTCCTGAATAATAACCATTTTGAGAATTGTAGCAAGGAACAAAAAACTTTTCTCCTATTTTTGAAACCATATTAAATCCTGCTTCTTTTACTCCTTCTACTAATTTTGTTAAACTTTCTTCAAAATCTATTTCTTTTATATCAATATTTTTACCTGTTACAAGTGATACATTATAATCTTTTAGTATTTCAAATTCTGCATATACACTTTCGCAACAATCTTGTTCGTGATAATACTCTAATTTATAATCATTATCAAATATAATGCTTTCTTCTTTAAACTCTTTTATCTTCATATTCTTTTTTCTCCTAATTCTTCGCCTTAAAATTATATATAGGCTTTATTATTTTTTGTATTTCTACTGTATCTTGTATATTATCTATTATTTCTTGCATGGGCTTATATACAAATGGTGCTTCATCTATTGTTTCTTCTACTACACTTGTTGTATAAACAGCTTTCATACTTTCCTTAAAATCTTCTAGCTTAAATATTTCTTTAGCTTTATATCTTGACATTATTCTTCCTGCTCCGTGTGGTGCTGAATTATTCCAATCTTTATTTCCTTTTCCTACCGCTATTATTGAACCATCTCTCATATTTATTGGTATTAAAACTTTTTCTCCTTTTTTAGCTGATATAGCACCTTTACGAACTATATTGTCTTCAAATGATATATAATTGTGTATTGTATGAAATTGAGTAAATCCATATTTAAGATTATCTACCATATTTATCAATATAGTACAAGCTATTGCCTCTCTATTTTTTGTTGCATATTCTTGACATATTTTCATATCATGTAAATACATTTCTCTATATTTACCTTCTAAAAAACATAATTCGTTTGGTAAATTAGGCTTATTGTTTTTATATTCTTTTTCTAGTTCTTTCAATGCATTCTGTATCTCTGCTTTTTTTCCCTGTTCTTTATATGTTTTTATTATTTCTTCTTTCTTTTTGTACATTTCTTCTTTTCCAGAACATAACTCTATTGATAAATTCTGATAATAGTCTGCTACTTGCTTCCCTAAATTTCTACTACCTGTATGAATTACTAAATATTTGTTGTTTTCATCATCTACATCTACTTCTATGAAATGATTTCCTCCACCTAGTGTGCCTATCGCTCTATTAAATTTCTTTGTCTCTTTTAATTCTCTTAGGCAATATAATTCATTTATCGGCTCAAATTCTAATAGTTTATGCTCTCTTATATTTCTTCC
This sequence comes from Clostridia bacterium, assembly GCA_022791835.1. Taxonomy (GTDB): domain Bacteria; phylum Bacillota; class Clostridia; order TANB77; family CAG-508; genus JAAWPK01. The sequence goes on from JAAVZW010000022.1 coordinate 8,394, forward strand.
TGCTGGTATGCAATTATTTATTACTTCATCTAATTTCTGTAAGTCCAAATCTATTTTGCCTAATTCTACACATAGCATACCACAACCAATATCTACACCAACTATATTAGGTATTACTTTATTACCTAAATTTGCTGTAAAACCAATTACACAGCCTTTTCCTGCGTGTACATCTGGCATTATTCTTACTTTGCAATCTCTAAAAGGTTCTTGTTGTAGTAACAAATTAATTTGCTTTACCGCCTCTTGCTCTATATTATCTGTGAATATTTTTAAATCTTTCATCTATTTTCCTCCATTTCTTTCACTAAATAATCATATAACTTTTCTGGTGTAGATATATCTATTGGTGTACCATCTTGTTCTGATATACAACCTTCTGTATAGTTCCTACCATAATCCAAATCATATAGCCACCAACTAATCGTATCTTTATCATTAAACATACTTTCTAATAGTTTAACTACTATTGTTTCATGTCCTACACATATACTACCTGCATTCATAAAGTCCATTTCTTGATTATCTATGTTATCTCTAAATAAGTCTTGTATTTTATCTTGCAAGTCGTTGTAATTTCTAAGCCTTTTAATTATTTTACAAAATTCTTTTTTACTAATTATCATTTGCTACCTCCAATATTTCTAATATTTCAAGTACATAATATTCCTTGTTAGGCTCTGCTCCCCACTGTTGTTTACCTTTACCTATTATTATTTTACATTCACACATTATCGTTGGACTATCTTTACCATATCCGTTTCTAAAACATATAATTAACCATTGAGGGTATTTTCTTAAATCTCTTTCAACATTAGATGGAATAATTGATTTTAGCATTCTATCAAATTCATTATTTAATCTTTTAGTCCAATACGATTTTATTTCTCTATATTCTTCTTTCTTTTCTCCTGACTTAATCATATCAAACCATTTTCGTTTAATTGGTAATATTAACATTTTTCCTTTTCTCCTTATAATATCTGTTTTTCCACTTTCTTCTACTTTGCATTAAAGTATGTTGCCCTTTACCTAATTCTTTTACTTTGTTTTCTAGTTGGTCTATGTATTGTAATAATGTTTGAACTGATAATTCTACTTGTACAGCTCCATCTGTTGTAAACCAAGTTACAAAATCTCCTATTGACAATGGATACAAAGTTTTCTTTGCTTCTTCTATTTCTTTATTTTGCATTGTTACACCTCTTTCATAAGTCTAGCATGTTTATTTATTATCCATTTAAACACTAATCTTATGTTTCCATATTTATCTTTCAAATAATAATATTTATTGTCAACTTTATATATTGTTATATTAGAGAAAAAACCGTATTGAATTACATCATTTACTTTGAATTTATCGTTCATATTCCCTCCTACTCAAAATCTTTTACCTTTATTTTGACAATAACTCTATTACCACATCTATCCTGCATTTCTACTACTGGTCTACCTACTACACCTTCACTATTTGCTGTACCTATTTTTGACTTTGGCTTTGTTTTAATATAATCTACCGCCTCTTGTATTGTTCCTTCTAAAACTATTGGTACTACATCTATATTAAAATAATTTGCTATATCTTCTACACTTTTTCTTGGTTGCCAGTTTCCTGCTATCATTACATCAAATAAGGTAAAGTCCTGTGTATCTTTATACAAGCCACCACTTTGTATTTTAGCACCATAACCTTCGCCTACTAGCACCACTTCTGTTTCTCCAAATTTTTGTTCAAATAATTGCTCGTTTACTTCTCCACTAAATAATTCAATTAATC
>JAAVZW010000004.1 GCA_022791835.1 Clostridia bacterium
GCTTTTGAAAAATTTGTTGAAAAACAACTTTTTCTTTTACAATCCGAATTCGAAAAAGTTTCCTAAAATTTAGCCCTAAAAACTAAATTTTTAGGGCTTATGTTTTAAAATTTTTAAGACATTTTCAAAAGTGATTGACAGTTGTTTTTTCTAATAAATTTTATATTTTCTAAAATTCTATTATCTTTTCCCATGGCAAGTCATTTTTTCCAAAGTGACCATAATTTGTTGTTTTTGTGTAGATTGGTTTTCTTAGTCCTAGATAGTTTATTATTCCATCTGGAGTTAGGTCGAATTTTGTTTCTATTTTTTCTTTTATTTTTTCTTCTTCTATTTTACTTGTCCCAAATGTGTTTATGTAGATTGAAATTGGTTTTGCTATTCCTATTCCATATGATATTTGGATTTCACATTTGTCTGCATAACCGTTTGCTACTACGTTTTTTGCTATATGACGTAGCATATATGCTGCTGACCTATCTACTTTACTTGAATCTTTTCCTGAGAAAGCTCCTCCTCCATGTCTTGCATATCCTCCATATGTATCTACTATTATTTTTCTTCCTGTTAATCCTGTGTCGCTAAGTGGGCCACCGATTACAAATCTCCCTGTTGGGTTTATATAGTATTTTGTATTTTCATCTAGATATTTAGGATTTACTACTTTTTTTATTACTTGTTCTATTATATCGTTTCTTATTTGTTCTAATGATATGCTTGCATCATGTTGGTTCGAGATTAGTATTGTTTCTATTCTTTTTGGCTTGTCTTCTTCATATTCTACTGTTACTTGTGTTTTTCCATCTGGACCTAGATATGGGAGTATCTTTTCCCTTCTAACTTCAGTTAATTTTTTTGACAGTTTATGTGCTAAGTCTATTGCAAATGGCATATAGTCTTCTGTTTCGTTACTTGCATATCCAAACATTATGCCTTGGTCTCCTGCTCCTCCTATATCTACTCCTTGTGCTATGTCTGTGCTTTGTTTGGTAATGTTTACATCTATCTCACAATTTTCATAGTCTATGTCTATTCCTTTTCCTTTGTATCCAATATTTTTTAGTACGTTTCTTGCTATTTCTTCTGCATTTATTTTTGCATTTGTTGTTAGTTGGCCTGCTATTGTTATTTTATCATTTGATGCAAATGTTTCTATTGCGACTCTAGAATTTTCATCTTGTTTTAAACATTCGTCTAGTATTGTGTCTGATATTAGGTCGCATAGTTTGTCTGGGTGTCCTTCTGTTACGCTTTCTGATGTGAATAGATATTTCTTCATTTTATATTACTCCTAACTTTATTAGTTCTTCTAGCACTATTATAAACATTGCGTGTGCCCATGCAAGTCCTATTACCCAAGCAGATTTCATTTCACTATTTTCTACTTGTTCTGCTAAAAATCCATGTTCTGTGCTTGTTTTTACTACAAAATCAAAACATTCTTTAGCATGTATTTTATCACTTTTTTTCAAATAATACAAGCCCATCCACAAAGTTGTTATTACCCATGGTCTATCATTTGTGTAATGGTCTCCTTCAAATCTTAGGTAGCCTCCGTGTGTAGGTTCTTAGTGTTAGGTTTATTGTGTCTATTGTATTTGTTATTTTCTTTTCATTTGGTGAAAATACTTCAAATGGTGTTACTAGTCCTAATACACTCATATCTATGCTTTTGTCTTCTTTACTTCTTATAAAGCTGTTTCTTTCTTCACTATATAGATTTTGTTTGATGTATTCTTTTATTGTTTCTTGTCCTTCTTTTAATAAGTCTTTTTGTTTTGTTGTACTTTCTTGTTTTAATCTATTTTCTGATAAGTCTCCTTCTAATTCGCTATATATTTTTAGCATTGATTCAAAGGCCGAGAATATAGCTGATAGTGAATATGTGCTTATTCCTTCGTGCATTTCCCATAAATCATAACTTACTTGTATTTCATGTGTTTCTTTATTTAAATCTTCTACATAATTTTCTAAAAATTTAATTGCTTTTTCTAGCATTTTTAGGTTATCTTTTAGAAATTTTTTATCTTTTGTTCTTTGGTAATGGTCATATACCCCATATATTACGCTCGCGGTTTCGTCTACTTGATATCCCCAACATGGAGCTAGTATTCCGTCTGTGAAATATCTTTGTTCCCACATTCCATTTTTTGATTGGGTATTTTTACAAAATATTTTGTAAAATTTTTCTGTTTCTTTTTCCATTTTTATTAAGTCTTGTGCTTTTGTAATATATACTGCATCTCTTGGCCAGCAGTATGAGTATCTTCCTGACTTTGTAAAGTCTTCGTCCATTTCCATTGCTGCTGCTATTCCGCCTGTTTGAGTATTTGTTAATAGTGGGTATAGCAGTATTGTTCTTTTATAAATTTTCATTATTCTTTGTTTGTAACTATTATTTCCTTCTAGTTCGTGTACTATATGCGACTTTAGATAGTTTTTCCAGTATTTTTTTGTGTTTTGTAATTCTTTTTTTACATCTATCTTTCTGATTTCTTCTAATTTATTCTTTTCTTTAGTTTCATATAGATATATTATTATGCTAAATTCTTTTGTTTCTTTTGGATTTAGTATTCCTATTTCGTAACTTATTCCAGAGTTATTTGTCATTCCTATATAGTCTTTATCTCCAAGTATCCCTGTTTCTATTGCATCTTCTACTCCATGCAGTTTGTGCGATTTTAGGTGTAAGTCTCTTGAAATTATGCACATATTATAGTCATGTGAGTATTGCCATAATCCATCTTCTAATACTTTTCCTCCTACAAAGTTACTTTGTTCTGTTAGCATTTTTGAGTGGATTAGGAGGTCTATGTTTAATGGTATCTCGTGTTCGTTTGTGAATACATATTTACGAATTATTGCATTATTTGTAGGTAAGACAAAGTCTGTTTGCTCCATTTTTAGATTAAAGTATGTGTTTTTTATTTCTGTTTTTAATATGTTTGTGTCTTCTATATATTCTTGTGTATATATGTTGTTTACATCATTATGAAGATATATTATTCCTGAGTCATTTATTTTTACTCCAATTCTTTGGAAATCTATATATTGCCTAAAATCTATATTTGGATAGCAAATTCTTACGATTTCTCCTTTGCTTGTTATTCCTACTTTTAATTCTTTGTTTCCGATTATTGCATCATTTAAATATGTTTTCATTCTTTTCTCCTATTCTATTATACTGACAATTAGTTTTTCTATTTCTTTTAATTTCAGTGTTATGCTATTTATATCATCTTCTTTGGTTTCTTCTGTGAGTATTTCTGTTTTTAGTATTTCCTCCATGTCTGACATTTCATCTTTTAACATTTTTACTGTGTTTATTATTTCTACTCTTCTTATTCTCTTTACTGATTCTAATTCTAGTCTTCCTTCTAGTATTACTTTTTCTTCTTCTATTTCGTAGATTTCTCCGTATTTTGGTATTGTAACTGGTATTTTTGTTTCTTCTAGTATTTTTTCTTTTAGTTCTTCTTGTGAAGTTCTTTCTCCATGTACTAGAATTATTTGTTTTGGCTTGTTTATAAATGAGTATATAAAGTTCATTAGCCATTCTTGGTCTGCATGACCTGAGTAACCTTCTATATATTCTATCCTAGCATTTACTGCAATTTCTTCGCCAAATATTTTTACTTTTTTGGCTCCTTCTACTATTTTTCTTCCTAATGTACCTGGTGCTTGGTAGCCAACGAATAGGATTGTGTTATTTGAATTCCATAGGTTATGTTTTAAGTGATGTTTTATTCTTCCGTACATCACACATGCCACTTGCTGATATTATTATCATTGGTTCGCCCGTTTCATTTAGGGCTTTTGATTCTTCTGCTGTTCTTGTAAATTGTAGACCTGCAAATTCTAGTGGGTCATCTCCGCTTTCTATTTCTGCTTTTACTTCATCGTCAAATAGGTCTTCATTATTTTTGAAGACTTCTGTTGCTGAGATTGCTAGAGGGCTATCTACATATACTGGTGTTTCCATTAATAGCCTATATTTGTTTATAAAGGTTTCGTCTTCTGTTTCTTCTTTTATTTTATTTAGCTCGTATAGAATTTCTTGTGTTCTTCCGCACTGCAAAAGATGGTATTACCACATTTCCGCCTTTTCTGATTGTGTCATATACTATATCTAAGAAAATTTGGGCTTTGTCCTCATTTTTTACATGTATTCTATTTCCGTATGTGGATTCCATTACTAGATAGTCTGCTGATTCTATCATTGTTGGTGATTCTAAAAGTGGGATGTCGTTATTTCCCAGGTCTCCTGTGAAAACTATTTTTTCTGTTTTACCATTTTCTTTTACCCATACTTCTATTATGGCTGAACCTAGCATATGTCCTGCATCATTGTATCTCACTGTTATACTTTCATCTATTTGTACTAGTTCTTCATATTCTATACTTTCAAATAGTTTTAATGATTTTTCTGCATCTTCTGCTGTATACAATGGAGGGTATCCCATTTTACCTTCTCTTTTTCTTTTTCTGTTTTTCCACTCTACTTCCATTTCTTGGATATGTCCGCTGTCTGGTAACATTATTTCACATAAATCACAGGTTGCTTTTGTTGCATACACTGGGTTTCTATATCCTTCTAAATAAAGTTTTGGTATTCTTCCTGAGTGATCTATATGGGCATGGGTTAGTAGCATAAAATCTATTTCTTTTGGATTAAATGCAAATTCATCATAGTTTTTGTCTTCTTCTTTTTTTGTTCCTTGGAACATTCCGGCAATCTACTAAGAATTTTTTGCCTCCTCCTTCTACTAAAAAGTTTGAACCTGTGACTCCTTCTGAAGCTCCTAAAAATGTTATTTTCAAGTTTATTTTCCTCCTTTATTTGGCAAATAGTTTTACTTTCTTTTTGCCTTTCAATTCTACTCCGTTTAAATTTTCTATTCTGAATTCTAGCTCTAGTATATTTCCATCATATACTTTTATTTCTATTTTGTTTTCTTGTTTTTTTACTTGCAAATTTACATTTTCTAATTCTACTATTCTTGTACTTAATATTGGTTTTGTTATTCCTACATCTGTTTCTAAGTCTTTTGTTATTGGGTTTAGTGCTTTTATTTCGAATAGTTTTAACAGTATTTTGCCTTCTAGGCTATCTAAGTCTTCTCTTAGTTCTCCTATGTCTTTTATATAGATATTCTCATCAAATAGTACAAAATTATAATATCTTACCATGCGTAGTAGTGCTATTGCTTGTTTCTTCTGTTCTGGTGCTTCTATTTTTTCTATATTTTGTTCTAGACATTTTATGAATAATTTTTGAATTTTGATTTTGTACTTTTCTTTGTTTTTTGGTGTTTTTATTTCTTTTAGTAGTTTCAAGTTTTCTTCTAGTTCTTCTTTTCTTTTTACATAGCTTTTTGCATCTAGCAATTTGTTACATTCTTCTATTTCATTTAAGGCTTTATTTCTTTCCCTTTTTAGTGTTCCTAGTAGATTTTCTACACTATATATTTTTTTATATTCTGCTAGATTTTTATTTCTTTCTTCAAATTCTTTTTTTAACAAGTCTTCATTATTTATTATTTCATCTAGTTTTCCTATTTCTTTTTGTTTTTCTTTTTTTGTTTTTGTGAGTTCTTCTACCAATGCGTTTTTGTCTTGCATTCTTTGTAGTTCTTTTTCATCCCATTCTTTTTCGTCTATTAGTCTCTTTTTTTCGTTTTTATTTCTTTCTATACACACTATTATTGATAGCCTACATATATAGTCTAGAAGTTCTTGTATGTTTTTGCTGTTATATTGTTTTTTTAGTTCTTGTTCTAATTTCTCTAGTTGTTCTTTTTGATTTTCTTGTTGCATCCAACTTTCTAAAAAGTCAAATCCTAATAGCATTAGTAAGTTCTGATAAATTAGGTTGCAGTCTATATTACTTATATCTTTTGAAACTGTATTCCATGACCATGCATTGAAATCTCTTATTATTTCTATATTATTTATGTCTCTTCCTTCGTTTAACATCTCTGGTATTGCTACTCTTAATAAGTTGTATTTTTCATCTAGGTACATTTTTGTGTCATTCATTTTGAATAAGGCATAAAGCATATCTCTTTCTGCTCCAAATACTTTGATTGTTTTGAAATATGTATCTACCATACAGTGCATATTTTCTTCTAAAATTTTCTTGCCTTCTTCTGAATTTGGACTTACTATTTCTATGTTATGGCATTTTTCTATTATTCCTATTATTTTTTCTATGTATTGGTTTTTATTCTCTACATTTACTTTTATATTTGCATAGTCTCCATATGAGTTTGTTATGTTATATAACATGCTAAGCAGGAGATTTTTTACATCTCCTGCTAGTTTCTTTTTATATAATACTGTTTCTAGTTTGTTGTTGTTGCTTTGGAATTTTAATAAGATGTCTTTCTTTTTCATTTGTTATTATCCTTTCTGTTATTCTTCTGTGCTTTCTTGGGTTTCTTCTTCTGGCATTGAATTTAACTGTTCCCATCTTTCTTTTGTCATCAAGACTTCTCTTGGTTTACTTCCTTGGTAACCTGATATTATACCTCTTTCTGCCATTTGGTCTATTATTCTTCCTGCTCTTGCATATCCTACTTTCATTTTTCTTTGTAGGAAAGATGCTGAAGCTTGTCCATATTCTAGCACTTGCTCTATTGCTTCGTTTAATCTTGGATCTGTGTCATCATCTTCGTCTGCTTCAATTTCTCTTTCTTTGTCTGTTTTCTTTGCATTTTCTATTGTTTCTAATATGTCTTCATTATATACTGCTTCTCCATCTTTCTTTAAGAAATCTACTATTTTTTCTACTTCTTTATCTGATACGAATGTTCCTTGTACTCTTGTAGGTTTTGATACTCCTGTTGGATAATATAGCATGTCTCCTTTTCCAAGTAATTTCTCTGCTCCTGGCATATCTAGTATTGTTCTAGAGTCTATTTGTGAAGATACTGCAAATGCTATTCTTGATGGTATATTTGCTTTAATTAATCCTGTAATTACATCTACTGATGGTCTTTGTGTTGCAATTACTAAGTGCATTCCTGCTGCTCTAGCTTTTTGCGCTAGTCTACATATTGCATCTTCTACATCTTTTGCTGCTACCATCATTAAGTCTGCAAGCTCATCTATTATGATTACTATTTGTGGTAGTTTTATTCCTTGTTCTTCTGAATTGTCTTCTTCTAGTGCTTTGTTATATCCCTTTATGTCTCTAACGCCTTTTGCTGCAAATTTTGCGTATCTTTCTTCCATTTCTTGTACTGCCCATGCTAATGCTCCTGCCGCTTTTCTTGGGTCTGTAACTACTGGTATGAGTAAGTGTGGAATACCATTGTATACTGATAGTTCTACGATTTTTGGATCTACCATTACTAGTTTTACTTCACTTGGTTTTGCTTTGTAAATTAAACTTGTGATTAGTGTATTTATGCATACACTTTTTCCTGAGCCTGTACTTCCGTGCTACTAATAAGTGTGGCATTTTTGCTATATCTGCTATTACTCTTGTTCCACTTACATCTTTTCCAAGTCCCATTGAAAGCTTTGATTCCGATTTTACAAATTCTTCTGAATCTATTATATCTCTTAAGTGTACCATTTCTATATCTTGATTTGGTATTTCTATTCCTACTGCTTGTTTTCCGTGGTATTGGTGCTTCTATTCTTATACTTTGAGCTGCTAGACTTAAGGCTATATCATCTGCTAGGTTCGCTATTTTGTTTACTCTTACTCCTTCTGCTGGTTTTAACTCATATCTAGTTATTGCTGGACCTACTGATACATTTTCTACTTTTGCTGATACATTGAAGCTATGTAGTGTTTTTTGTAGTCTTACTGCATTATCTGTAACTATTGATTTTGATACTTTCTTTTGGCTTGTTCCTTGTTCTAGCAAAGCTATTGGTGGGAATTCATAGTTTTCATCTACTACTATTTGTGAGTGTTCTAGTTGTAATTCTTGTTTTACTTTTTCCTCTTTTTCTTCTTTCTTTTCTTTAAATAGGTTTGCTTCTATAAAATCGTCTTGCTCTTCTTTTTGTATTTTTTTCTTGTCTTGTTTTATATTTATTTTTTCTTCTGCCTTTGGCTGTTCTATTTCATCAAATGCTAGTGGAATGTCATGGTCAAATTTTGGTTTGTCTTCTTCTTCATCATCCATTATTGCTTTCATTATTTCTGAACGTTTTCTCTTTGTTTCTTTTCTTATTTTTGGTGGATGGATTTCTTCTATTTCTTCTTCCTCGTCATCTTCTTCATCCTCTTCATATCTTCTTGCTTCTTGGATTTTTTCTGAGAATTTATCTACTAATTCTGCTGGTTTTATTCCGAATGTAAAGATTGTAAGTAGTACACTTATTCCTATTAGAATTACATATGATGCTACTCCTACTACTTTATATAAAGGCACTGCAACGATTGCTCCTAGTGCTCCGCCGCCTTTATCGTTTTCTCCGTATTCATATGCTTTACTTACAGCATCTCCGAATTCTCCACTTATGCTTATATGATGGTTTGATATTTGTAGTAATCCCATTATTCCGCATATGCATAAGATTATTACTCCATATTGTACCATTTTGGGCATTACAAACTTTTTATCTTCTTTAGTTAAGATTATTCCTACTACAAATGCACCTATTGGTACTAGATATTTTATCCAACCCATAAGTCCACCAAGTACCATGCTCAAACCTTTTCCAAGAGTTCCTGTTTTTCCATATATTAGCACTGCTAATGCTAAACTTATTATTATAATTATTATTGCTTGTACATATGCATCTTGCTTAACTTTCTTTTTTCTCTTTCCTGTACTTTTCTTCGTTTTGGCTGTTGTTCTTCCCATTGTTCCTCTCCATTCTGCGTTTGTTTTATTCTTTATTTTTATCCTAAATTTACTATTATATTCTACCATTGCAAATTTTAAATTGCAACTTTTTTTAGGAAATTTTATAAATATTATCATGTTCTATAAATAGCAATGTGCGGTGAAAAAACTCTTAATGTTAAAAGCACCTTAATCGGTGCTTTTGACGTTCTTATGCTGATATAAGGGTTGCTTTTTCTATAATTTGTTTTACTTCTTTTTTAGTTAAACTAGTTATTTCACAGATTTCCTCTATTCCTATTTGTCTTTTATACATATTTATTACTATTTTTTCCTGTTTCTTTTTTGCTTCAATTCTAGCTCTTTTTATTCCTTCTTCTATTCCAGTTTCTTTTGCATCTTCTAGAAACGATAGTTGATCTCTTAGGTAGTCGGCTTTTCTTTCATATCTTTCGATTAATTCTGGGTCGCCTCTTAATTTGTCTAGTTCTTCCATTGCTTCTATTAATTCTTTTCTTACTTTTTCTTCCATATTCATTTTTTGCATATCTATTTCCTCCCCTTTTATAAATTTTATCCAATTATCTGCTAGCTGTGGTTTTTCTTTATTTGTTTTAAATTTTGCTAATTCTATTATATGGATTTCTAGATTGTTTGTTAGTACTATATTATGATATCTATTTTCTCTTAATTTCCATATTGTATGATATTCTTCAATTTCTTTTGTTTCATTTAAGTTTTCTTCTATTATTAATATTGCTATTGTTTTGTCTAATTTTTTATATGATTCTCCTCTTTTTAAGTCTGCTTCTCCTATTAATCTTTTGTTTGTATCTAATGATAGAGAGCTTATTTGTATTCCTAGAATATCTTCTAAAAATCCTTTTGTTATTTGCTCATGTCCTATTTTTCCAAATATATACTGAAATAGTATATCGTTTGTTACTTTCATTCATATTTCATCTCCTATTATATATTAATTTATTGATTAAGTCAATAAATCTTAGTTAATTTTATCAAGTTGTTACATTTATTGTGCTTGAATTTTTTAGGGATTTCCTAAAGGATATTTTTTCTTGACTAATTATTGATTATCAAAATTTAAATTTTTAAAAATTTATCTTAGTTAAAATTCAAAGTATGTCTATTAAAATTCATTCATACTTTTATTGTTTTTACTAGAATATATTATTTTTTATCATTTGTCAAGGAAAATCTTTCGACAAAATTCGACATTTGTATTTAGGTTACAGTTTTTTTATTTTTGAAAAAAATTTAATAATTTTTTTCAAAAATGTATTGACAAATTTAAAAATAACTATTATAATTAATAAATGTTAAGAGCAATGCAGGTGTAGTTCAATGGTAGAACCTCAGCCTTCCAAGCTGATGACGCGGGTTCGATTCCCGCTACCTGCTCCATATAACGCTCCTTTAGCTCAGTTGGTTAGAGCAACCGGCTCATAACCGGTAGGTCCAAGGTTCGAGCCCTTGAAGGAGCACCATTTATTAGAGTATGTAACTAGAAAAGTTTCTACTCTATTTTTTTATGCAAAATTAGTTGGAGTTTTTTTACCCCAACTAATTTTATAGAACCTTAACTTTATTCTCTAATATATGTTATATACTCATATTCGTATGGATTTTTTTCGTCTTTTTTGCCTTTTTCCCTATTCTCAACTTTCCATTCTTTTTCATCTATTACTGGGAAATATGTATCTGCTTCGAATTCTTCGTCTATTTTTGTTATATACATTTTTTTTGTATATGGCATAAGCATTTTATATATTGTAGCTCCTCCTATTACAAATAATTCTTCTTTTGAATTGATGTATTGTTCTAGTTCTTTTGTATCAGTTATGCATTCTACCATTTCATTTTCTATTTTTAAATCTTTATTTCTCGTAATTACTATATGCTTTCTATTTGGCAATACTCTGCCTAAAGATTCGAAAGTTTTTCTTCCCATTATTATTGTTTTTCCTGTTGTTAGTTCCTTAAATCTTTTTAAATCCTCTGGTAAATGCCAGATTAATTTATTATCTTTTCCTATGGCATTATTTTTTGCAATAGCTACTATTATGCTTAGCATATTAAAATCTCCTTATTTGGCAATTTTATTGTTCTACAATGTTTTTAAATTGCTACTGGTATTTTCCCTAATTTTATTTCATGATTATAATCATAGTTTTCTATTTCAAAATCTTCTACTTTAAAATCATAAAAATTATTTGTTTTATTGTTTATTACTAATCTTGGTTTTACATCTACTGATTCTGCTTCCAATAGCTTTTCTATAAATGGTATATGTCTATCATAGATGTGGCAATCACCTATATTATGCGTTAATGTTCCTGGTTTTAGTCCTCTTACTTGTGCAAACATGTGGACTAATGCTGCGTATTGCATTGTGTTCCATCCGTTTGCTGCTAGCATGTCCTGTGAACGCTGGTTTAGTATTAAGTGCAATTTTCCTTCTTTTACTAGCCATTGTGTACCAAATGCGCATGGTTCTAAATTCATGTCTTTTAATTCGTCATGACAAAATAGGTTTGTCATAATTCTTCTACTTGATGGATCATTTTTTAGTAAATATAGTACATAGTCTACTTGATCCATTTCTTTTATTCCTTCTTTTGTTTTGAACTTATATTTTCTTGAGAATTGATATCCATAAGCTTTACCTATTGTTCCATCTTCTCCTGCCCATTGATCCCATATATGTGAGTTTAGTTCACTTACTTTATTAGATTTTTTTTGCCATATCCATAGTAATTCATCTATTGCTCTTTTTACTGTGTTTGTATTATTTCTAAGTGTTATCATTGGAAATTCTTTTTCTAAGTCATATTTGTTTTGTACTCCTACTATTGAATAATAGTTAGCTTCTTCTCCGTCTTCCCATCTTGTTCGTACATTTGTACCTTTTGAAGAATATCCATTTTCTAAAATTTCTTTACATGTATTTATAAAATTTTTATCTGCTTCAGTCATATCTTTCCTCCTATTTTATTTTTTTCATTATATTATACCTAAACTTTTTTTTCAACAAAAAAGAGAAATATTTTTCATATTTCTCTTTAAATTTTTTCTATTCTCCTCTGCCCTCTGGTAATGCATTTTCAGCATTTGTAAGTCTTGCTTTAAATACATAAGTAAATGCTCTTGCAACTTTGCTTTGTTTGATTCTTTGCCATAGTGTTGGTTTTGCATCTATTCTTGTATCTTCTAGGTATGTATCTTGTTCTGCAACTGGACTTGTTTCTGCCATTTCTACTGGTGTTGGAATTCCTTTTAGTGCATCTGCTATTTCTATACCTATATAGCTTAAGGCTTTTGATCTATCTTCAATTCTTTCCATATCTATCTCTATATGTAAATTTGATTCTAGATTGGTTATTCTAGCTTGTACTAATTTAACTGCATCTTTATAGTTATTAGAAGTGTCTGTTTTAGCTCTACCTACTACTCCTAGTGCATCTATAATATCTTCTTGGAATATTTTTGATGCATTTTTAACATATACTTTCCAGTCTTTATCTTTATTTATTGTATTATTCAATAATTCTTTTAAATCAGATGATAAAGATATATTTTTTTCTCTTTGTCTGATAAGCTCTTCAATTTGTTTTGTGTTTTCTTCAAATTGATTTGTTGCATATTCTACTAAACTGTATGCTGCTTTATATACAGATACAGGGAAGCTTTTCTTTCTAGGGTACTCTATTAGGTACATTCTTATTGCTTCTATTAAATCTTTAAAATATGCATCATCTTCTAATTGGACTATTTGTTTCTTGCTATTCGGATTGATAAGTTTTTGTACTTTATCAATATTAGACAAAATCTTTTCTTCCGTTATAACCATTCTTATGTTTACTATGCCAGTCTTGTTTTTTCTTAGCATTGTAAACCTCCCTCCTTCGTACTAATGTTATACTCTCAACTTTATAAATATTATATAACATTTCAGTAAATACTACAATAGTAAATTTAAAATTTATTCTTTAAATTTCAATTACAATTGTATTACATTTATATTGCAATTGTCAACATTTTTTTTAAATTTCTTACAAAATTTTTGCAAGTTCTTCATGACGCTTAATTTTTTGGGTTGTTGTCTTTATTAGCGGTTCTGTTGTAATCATTACTTCTCTAATATATTTGTACGCTGGCATTTTTTTGTTGGCTTCTTTTACTTTTTGATGTATTAGTTCGTATATTTCTGCTTCATTTTCTAGTTTATACATTTCTTGCATTACTTCTGGATCATATACTACTTTTACACATATTTTGTAGTCTCCATCGTCTTCTGGTTTTCCATATACCATACTTTCTGATACTCCATCTATTCTATTGACTAGATTTTCTAGCTCTTCTGGGAATATGTTTTTTCCGTTTTTTAAGACGATTACACTTTTTTCTCTTCCTGATATAAATAGATAGCCATCGTTATCCATGCGTCCTAAGTCTCCTGTTCTAAAATATCCATCTACGAATGATTTTTTGTTAGCTTCTTCATTATTATAATATCCTAGCATTACACTTGGACCTTTTACTTGTATTTCTCCTATTCCATCTGCGTCTGGGTTTCCTATTCTTACTTCTAGGCTTGGCATTACTTGACCTATTGATCCTTCTCTATAATGGTCATCTGTTCCTGTTGATATAACTGGTGATGTTTCTGTTAGTCCATATCCTTGTGCTATTCTAAATCCTAGTTCGTTAAATCCTCTTTCTACTTCTACATCTAGTGCTGCTGCTCCACTTATGAATAGTCTTATTCTTCCTCCTAATTTATCATGTATTTCTTTGAATAGTTTCTTTCTGACATCTATATGCATTTTTCTAAGTACATTACTTACTTTGCGCCCTTTTTGAAGTTTTTCTAGTTTCCCCTGTTTTTCTATTGCTTTTAATAATTTTTTGTACATGTTTTCAAATAATACTGGTACTGATATCATTACACTTATTTTATATTCTTTTAGATTGTCTGCAATATGTTTTATTCCTTCGCAAAATGCTACTGTTGTTCCTCTGTATAATGGATATAAAAATCCTACTGTGCATTCAAATACATGATGCATTGGCAAGAATGATAACATTGTATCTTCACTGTTTATATCAAGTGTTGAAGCAATATCCATGATATTTGTGCAAATATTTTTGTGTGATAGTGCTACTGCTTTTGACATTGATGTTGTTCCTGATGTGAATAGCATTATCCCCATGCTTTCTGCATCTATTTCTGCATCTAGGAAACTTCTATCGCCTTCTTCGATTAATTTTTCTCCTTTTTTTACTAATTCTTTTAGTGAATATATTCCGTCTTTATGTTCGCTTAAGTCCATAGAGATTAGATATTTTAAGTTTCCTACATTTTCTTTTTTTAGTTTTTCCATTACTTCGTCATATTTTTTTGAATAGCAAATTGCTTCAACTTCTGAACGTTCTATTAGACTTTTTATTTCGTTTTCTGGTAATGATTTATCTAGTGGAACTACTAATCCTGTTCCACATGTTATTGCTAGATATGATAGCCCCCATTCATATCTGTTTTCTCCTATTACTGCTATTCTTTTATCTTTTAGTCCTAATTTAATTAATGCTGTTCCTAAGCTATTAACCATATCTCTAAATTCTTTATGAGTAATTATATCAAACTGTCCTTCTACTTCTGTTTTAAACTTGTATGCTGGTTTATCTGCATACATCTCTCCTGACTTTTTTAACATATCCTTTAAGTCTTTGATTTCTATAATTTCATGTATACGTTTTTGCATTTTTTCATTCCACCTTTTCATTTTTCAATATTGGTTTTTAATATTATATTATTTCATAAAAAAATATGCAAGTTTTTTTGTAAAATTTGCATATTTCTGACCATTTATTCGGTTACATTACATATAATAAAATGCATAGGAATTGCAAAAGACTTCCTGTAAATATACATAGATGGAAAATTGAGTGCATGTATTTATGTTTTTTTCCGTATTCCATATAAGATTGCTCCTATTGTATAAACTACTCCTCCTGCTATTAATAATGTGCATCCAGTCCAACCAAGAAGGTTTGGAAGTACTGGCATTTTAAAGATTATGCACCACCCCATTGCTAAATAACATATCATTGAAAATTTTTTATATTTTTTTAAATCGATTGAGTTTAATATTATTCCTAAAATTGCAAATCCCCATATTGCTCCAAATATTATCCATGCTATGACTGGATCATCTTGCATTAATGTGCATAGCGTAAATGGTGTATATGAACCTGCTATTAGTAAAAATATTGAGCAATGGTCTAAAACTTGAAGTACCTTCTTACCTGTTACTCTAGGACTAAGTCCATGATATATGCTAGACATTGTATAAAGCAAAATCATCGTAACTCCAAAAATTGCTCCACTAATTATCCCATATACATTATGGTGTATTGATGCCATAACAACACATAGCACTGTTGCAACTATTCCAAGTACTGCTCCGCACTATGTGTGAAGTCATGTTAAATATCTCTTCCCCTTTTGTATAAACAGGTAATATCCTATCTTTTAGCTTAGTTCTAATCATCTATATACTCAACCTCTTTTCTATCTAGTATCGAATACTAGATTATCACATTTCCAATAACTTGTCAAGCTTTGATATCATAATATTTAAAATAAGAATGCTATACATTAACTGTAGAGTAGTAAAGAGGGGATATATAAATATTTTGGATTTGAGCTTAATTGAGAGACCCAGAATATGGTTCAAATTCAAAATATTTATATATCCCCTCTTTACGGCCTAATCTAGACCTCTAATCCTACATTTGTTCCTTCTTAAACTCCTTAAAGAACTGTCTATTTTCCTTTGTATATCCCACTCTCACATTAGGGTTTTTATCACTTATCTCTGTCATAATCTCTTCAATTCTTTCATCATTTGGACCTGTCGCAGCTAGGTTATGTCTTCTTTTATCTCTTGTATATATTATAAGTGTCTTACCTTGGGCTACACCATTTACATATCTTATTAATGAGTATTCCCAAATAACGTCTTTATATCCAAAAGCTTCTATCCCGCCTGTTCTTGATATAATGTATCTATCTGTTAAATATAATTTTAATTTTTTGTATGTATCGTCTGTATTTCCTGCTAGTTCTGCTTTTAACTCTTCCATTAGTTCACTATTTTTAGTAATTTTTCTGACATTAATAATTTGTGTTATACTTGCTACTACTAAACATACTGTTAGCACTCCTGCCATTACTCCCATGCCATAGAACATTGAAGATGAATCACTTTCTGGCTTTTTAGTTTCGTCTATATATACATTTCCTACATAATTTTCGAAATTTGCATATGTCATTTTATTGTTGTCATCTTCTACTCCTTCATTTGCTGCTTCTATAGCCAATCTTTTTAGGCTTGCTGGTATTTTGTATGTATATCCTTTAAATTCATATTTTACTTCGCCTTCTCCATTGTTGTACATTTTTTCTAATTTTTTATATGTTCCATCTGTTATTCTAACTATATACATATATCCATCTGCATCTTTTACAAAGTAATAATATCTTCCTTTTCCTTCTTCTGCAAATCCATATGGTATTGTTACTACATCAATTTTTGCATATTTCCCCTCTTTATCTTCTCCGTTATCTATAAGTTCTCCTAGTAATTCAGGATTCTTTGTGTTTTCATAACCTGTATATATACCTGCTCCAAATAATGCTAATGTCCCTATTATTGCTATTATTGTTACTATGATTAAAAATTTTCCTGGTTTTAATATTTTATCTACTTGCTTTTCATCCATTTATTTTGTTCCCCCTTTTTTATATAGTAGGAATTTTCAGCTACATATGTAGTGAAAAACTCTATACTAGATAATTATGCGAAACTTAGATTTTCTTAGCGAAGGATAAGCTTAGAAATGCTAGTTCCGTTTTTTTATTTATATTATTTATTATAATTTTTATATCTTATTTTTAGCTTCTTCTTTTCCCAAATATTGACAAAATTCTTATAAATATGTTTATGAAGTCTAAGTATAATTCCATTGCTCCATAAATATGCAATTTTTCTTGGTCAAGTTCCACTTCTTCACTTAAGTTTTTAATTTTATTCATATCATATATTGTTATTCCAAAGAATACTAGTAGTATTACCCAATCTAGTACTAAGTCTAAGATTCCATTACCTATAAATATATTTATTATGCTTAAAATTACTCCTACTATAAGAACTCCAAATAATATTGTGTGCCATTTGCTTAAATCTGCTTTTGTTTTATAGCCTATTAGTGCTAATCCTCCGAATAATATTGCTGATGCAATAAATAAGTATACAATAGAAGTTAATTCAAATATTACAAATATTGTAGATAGTGTTACACCATTTAGTGCTGCATACACAAAGAATAATATGCCTACTACTACTGGTGGAAGTTTTTTGAATAGAAATGAAAATAGCAGTACTACTACTACTTCTGCAATAAGTAATATTGACCAATAGTCTCCTGAAATTATCTCAATAAATAGTCCTGTACTATATGTGTACCATGCTATTATTGCTGTTCCCAACAGACCTAGAAACATCCAAAAAAATGTTTTTGCAATTAAGTTTTCTTCTGTTTCTATGTGTGAATCATTTTCCATCTTTTCTTCACTCCTCTTTTAAAATAAACTAGCGCAAGAATGCTTATCATATCTTTCTTACACTAGTTTATTTTACTATATTATTTTTGATTAGTCAATGTATGAAAAAGAATTTTTATTCAAATTGATTAGCTAGTTGATCTACAGTGACGCTTTCTTTTCTGTTCTAAATTAGTTACAGTCATTATTGCAAGTTTGTATATATTGATGGTGTTTTTTGCTATGATTATAATTTGACATCACATTTTAGATTTTGCAAGACTATTTTACTAAATCTAAGTTTCCATTTATTACTATTGGAGAGAATCCTGATATTTCATCATATAGCATCCCATTTGGAATATCGTTATATAAATAAATTTTTTTATTTTTCATAAACGCTTCATATAACTCGATAAATGTTGCCCCTCCTATATAATTTTTCTTTCCGTCTTTATCAAAGTTTAGTGTCAATACTGCATCCTTTTTAGCAATTTTTTCTTCACTCATTCTAAACATTCTTGCCTTAAATTCTGCATGTTCTTTCTCTCCCAAATTCCAACTATTCTTTTCAGCATCTGGCTCATAATATGAATTTGGTAATTCTATTATATGTCCCATTTCTTCTAATCTCTCTTTTATTGGAGCTATGTCTTTGTAAAATGCTTTACTACAAATAATTAATATTTTCATACTTTCTCCTTACTTTTTCCATTCTTCTTTTGACAGACC
This sequence comes from Clostridia bacterium, assembly GCA_022791835.1. Taxonomy (GTDB): domain Bacteria; phylum Bacillota; class Clostridia; order TANB77; family CAG-508; genus JAAWPK01. The sequence continues at coordinate 18,169 of JAAVZW010000004.1, forward strand.
TACAGTTTGTTAATATGGTTCTATCATATTAATTAGGGTAGAAAATTTACGACCAAATTAAAAATAGAGTCAAGCATTTTTATCCTGCTTGGCTCTAGCCTTCTGGCTCCTCGTGCTGGGCTCGAACCAGCGACCTATCGGTTAACAGCCGAGCGCTCTACCAACTGAGCTAACGAGGAATATATAATCTAGCGACGACTTATCTTTCCAGCAGAGAAATCCGCAAGTATTTTCAGCACATAAGGCTTGACTTCTGTGTTCGGCATGGGAACAGGTATTACCCTTATGTAATTGTCACTAGAAACTTTTATATAAATGTTAGGTTTCCCTAAACATATATATTGCTTAATTATATGTTAGATACTAGAAGTTAAACAATTACTATATACTTCTTATATCTTTTCCAATGTACTTTAGTATTATACTATTTTTGTTTTAAAAAATCAATACTTTTTATAATATTTTTTTTAATTAGATATCATTTAGTTATATCTTCTAATGTCTAATTATCTAATATCTAAAATAGTACACTGAAAATCGCATAGATAATGTACAATTGAACTAAACCACTTGATATAAATCACTAGAGTTCTCACTCTTCGTGGTTAAGCCCTCGATATATTAGTATTGGTCAGCTTAATACATTACTGTACTTACACCTCCAA
>JAAVZW010000023.1 GCA_022791835.1 Clostridia bacterium
ATGAAGTAGGTTCTTATATATATGCAGAAGATAAAGGTTTTTTAGATGTAGAGGCTTATGTTTATATAGCAGAATTTGATGAAAAGATAACAGAGCCAATTGAAATAGATCATACTGTACTATGGGTAAAACCAGAAGAATATGTAAGCAGAATGTTTAGGGAATGGCAAACATATATTATGAAAAAATTTATAGAAGAAAGAAACAAAAAATAACGATTTTACATATAAGTGAGGTACAAGCATGAAATATAAAGAAAATAAAATAGTGATTTTTGATTGGGGTGGAGTAGTTGAAAGTCATTTTCAAAGTGAATACAATTGCTATTCAGCCAAAGTGGATATTATAAATCGTTTAAATGAACAAACTAGAATACTTGATGCAGATACTATTTGTAAAAAATGGGCTGAATGTAACTATGATGAAAAGGGTAAATGTATATCAGAAGTAAATAGTAAAGAAGATATACAAAAGTGGTTTGAAAGAATAAAATTAAAGTTTGATTTGAAATGTGATTATAATGAATTTTACAAGATATATCAAGAAGAGTCTAATGAAATAAAATACTATAAAGACGTGGTTGATTTTGCACATAGTTTAAAAAATGAATGTAAAATAGGTATTCTATCTAATTTAGCAGATATTGATAAAGAAAGAATAGATAAACACTATGATTTGTCAAAGTTTGACTATGTTTGGTTATCATTTGAGTTAACATATCGAAAGCCTAAAAAAGAGATTTATGAAATAGTGGCTAATGATTGTAAATTAAATCCTAATAATATTCTATTTATAGATGATAAAGAAGAAAATCTTGAAGTACCTAAAGAAATGGGTTGGAAAGTAATACAAGCGACAGGACATGAGTTAGAGAAAATAAAGAACAAAGTATATGAATTTTTAAATTAAAAAAGATGAACAAATATTAAGTACATTATCAAAGGGAAAATATAAATTGTATAAAACTAATTATAAAATTAATGAGGTTCCAAATAGGAAACTCAAAAGTTAACGTAAAAATACTGTCAATCATTTTTGAAAATGTCTTAAAATTTTCTAAACATAAGCCCTAAAAATTTAGTTTTTTAGGGCTAAATTTTACGAAACTTTTTGCAAGCTTTCAATTTGTTTTTTTGCAAATTTTTCAAATGATTGTCTTTTCCAAGGATGTATCATTTTAGGTATGTCAATTTTCTTTTGTTCAGAGGCAAAGCAGTATCAAAGTTTTCAGAATATGCTTGAACTTGAGGTATTTCTTCAAGTGCAAATATACTATCTTCAACAGTAGCATAAAGATTTTTATCAAAAGCTTCGATTACCATTGCTTTAGTTCCTTTACAAAAATATATTGGCGTACCAACTGAATTTACAGTTCTGTAATGTTTGTTTTTAAAGCATATAGAATGACCAGTATCAATAACTCTCCTAGACAAAACAGCCAAAGTTAAATTGATTTTTTTCAAATCAGGTTGCTTTTCAAAGACAGATTTGATATTATCTATACATAGAGCAAACTGAGAATTGTACTTATCTAAGAAACTAGGAAGGAAGGAATTAGCTTCCTCAATGGTAGTAATATTAGCAAGTCTTAGAGCAGGTATTAGTCTAGATTGAAAAGACTGAAAAAGTCTTTCAATACGAGGCTTAAATTCAGGAATGCTACTACATTGAATGCTAGTGCCTAATTGGGAGCAGGCATAAGCAAATTGAGTAAAGGTATTGTCTTCGTCAGAGGAAGTACCTTTTCTCTTGTATTCAAAAACAGTACGTTTATCGGTTTTAAACAAATAAGGGATACCAAATTTAGTTAAAATCTGATAATAAATATTGTAGTAACCGTTTAAAGTTTCTTGATTGTCAAAGAAAGCGGCAAGAACATAACCAGTAGCGTCATCGATAGCAGCATGAAGAGCGGTTTTAGTATTACCAAACCAAAGATGAATGCAAGCATCAGTCTGAATTTCTTCACCAAAATATATAGAGCGAGGTTGTCTAGGATGAGCGTTTTGAATAGCGACCATTTGAGCCTGAATGTTGGCTTTTTGAGACTTAGTTTTAGCATTAGTTTGTTCTTTAAGGAGTTGCTTTCTTAAACGTCTCCTAGTTGATTTATGAGCTCTAGGGGATAGAATATATTTATCAGAGAGAATAACTCTAGCCTCGTTAACAGAGATGAAAATATTTTCACGTTGAGCAAGTAACTCAGAAAAGACAGTATAATTGCAGTCAAAGTATTTAGAGAGATATAACTGTTCAATTTCAGACTTTTGTTGTTCAGATAATGCATGAGCAGGTTTTCTACCACGATTACCGTGAACAAAAAAATCTTTACCTTTTTGTTTGTAGCCTTCAATCATTCTATCAATGCTTCTAATGGTGCATTGCAATTTAATAGCAGCTCTTTTTTTATTGCCATTTGTTTCTACTAATTTTTTAATAGTTAGATATTTTAATTCTTCATTCATTTTTAATTCTACCTTTCTCATTTGTTCCTCCGTTTAAATTTAATGATTATTAATTATACCATTATGGAGAACAATTATTTCTTTGTTAAGACATTTTCTCAATTGAATTATTAAGATATTATCATAAATGAATCATA
>JAAVZW010000024.1 GCA_022791835.1 Clostridia bacterium
ATGTGCGTACTCTCCTAGAATATAAAAAACGGAACTAATATTTTCTAAGCTCATCCTTTGCTAAGAAAATCTAAGTTTCGCATAACTATCTTCTACGTCAATTACACGCTGCGCGCGTACTCTCCTAGAATATAAAAAACGGAACTAATATTTTCTAAGCTCATCCTTTGCTAAGAAAATCTAAGTTTCGCATAACTATCTTCTACGTCAATTACACGCTGCGCGCGTACTTTCCTAGAATATAAAAAAGGCACCTAGTTAAAGATGCCTTTTTCCTAAATATTACTCGTCGTCTTTTTCTTGTTCAACAGTATTAAACATAGGCTCTGAAAAGAATTCACCTAAAGTTACACCAAAGCCTTCACAAATGTGAAGTAAAGTATCAAGCTTTATAAGCTCAGTTTTACCAGTCATAAAAGTAGAAGTAGTAGAACAAGGTACACCACTAGCTTTGAATAAAGCCCAGACAGTCATATCATTTTGCTTTAAGTAATATCGGATTCTCTTTCTGATTGCTTCAGATAATGACATAAAAACTCCTCCTTTCTCATATATTTACCTAAAATATATAAGAAAATTATACCCAATTTCAATTCGTCAATACTTCGGCGGATTGAAATAAAATGAAAAAATTCGATTGAATGAAAATAAAATAGACAAAGATGCTTTTTATATTCTAGAAAATTACGCGCGTATCGTGTAATTGACGTAGAAGATAATTATGCGAAACTTAGATTTTCTTGGCGAAGGATGAGCTTAGAAAATATTAGTTCTGTTTTTTTATCAAAAAACCCCTAGACTTTTCCAAAAAAATAATGTAAAATAAAGAGGTAAAAAAGAAAAAATGGAGGAAAAGCCATGCTACTAGAAAAAATTCTATTCATAATCATATCCACTTATTTAACAATTAGAGTATTTGCAAGATTTATAAAAACCGTAGACAAAATGTATCTACCAGTAGTCATAAGTAGCATGATATGTAGTCTCTTAGAAATCATAGAACTAATCTTTAGACTAAACCTACACATAACCATAAAAATAATAATGTACCTATTTGGCATAATAATTCCGATAGCAGTATTAATCCTAGAAAAAAGAGGATTAAACCTATCAGAACTAATATATCTAGCACTAGCCAAATACTATGATATGAAAGGAAATATCAAAAAAAGCAAAGAACTTTGGCTAAAGCTAATAGACAAATATCCAGAAAACCACCTAGCCCATAGAAAACTTGCAGAAATCTATGAAAAAGAAGGCGGAATGAGAAAAGCAATAGATGAATATGTAAAAGCAGTTGACTTAAACAAAAAAGATTATGACTCTTATTATAAAATATCATTTCTCCTAAACGAACTAGGCAAAACAGAAGACGCAACCACAATGCTAAAAAATTTACTTGACAAGAAGCCAGACTATGTTGATGCTAGCATTTTACTAGGAGACATATATTGTGCTAGCGAAATGTACAAAGAAGCAATAAACATCTATAACCAAGCACTAAAACACAGTCCAAATAATTATGATTTGTACTATAACATGGGAATGGTATACACAATGTTAAACGACTTCCAAAACGCCAAAATCTGCTATCAAAAAGCAGCAACAATAAATAGTTTATGCTATAATGCATACTACAACTTAGGTCAAATAAACTTAATAGAAATGGATTTAGACGAAGCAGAAAAATACTTTACAAAATGTTTAGAAGATAAAGAACAAGAACCAGATGCATATTATAAATTGGGCAAAATATACATGTTAAGAGGAGACCACGAAAATGCAGTAAAATTTGTAAACTTAGCAATAGAACTAGACAAAAACTACATAAAAATAGCGAACAACGAACCAATATTTATCCCAGTAAAAAGCAAATTCCAAATCCCATTAATAGATGAAGAAGACATTCCACCAAGAAAAAGACAACAAACAAAAAAAGAAAAAGCAGTAAAAGAACACCTAGACAAAACCTACAAAGTAGTAGGTAATTTAAACCTACATAAACTAAAACCAAACCAAAAACACCAAGATAAAGAACACGAAAGAGACATCTAAATATAGCACAAACCTAATCAATCACAATAATAATAATATTCACAACCTACTTAAAAAGCCACAGTACGAGCCGTTTTAAAGTAATATATTTATTTTTTTCATGGACGCGCAGGGAAGCTCCCCGAGTGGGAGAGACCCGTTGCGAATGAAGCGGAGCGTAGCGGAGTGACAGCAAGGGAATGAAAAAAATAAATATATTACTTCAAAAGGTAGGCTGAAATTCACCACCAAACAAAAACAAAAAACCACAAAATAAAACCCACAAAGGAGGAAAAAATGACAATCATTCAATCACTAATTTTAGGAGTAGTCCAAGGACTAACCGAACTACTTCCAATATCAAGCTCAGCACACTTAACCCTAATCCCATGGATATTCGAATGGGATAAATCAGCAGAATTTGTATCAGCATTTGAAGGCTTCGACGTAGCACTACATGCAGGAACACTACTAGCAATAGTAATATTTTTCTTTAGAGACTGGTTAGAACTCTTTAAAGGAGGATACAAACAATTAATCAAAAAAGAAAAAACATTTGAAGGCAGAATGTTCTGGTACTTAGTAATTGCAACAATCCCAGGAGGAGCAATAGGCTTTTTACTAGACCATTACCTAGAAGATGCACTAAAAACCCCATTAATCATAGGCATTGCCTTAGCAGTAATGGGAATAATCTTATATATAATTGACAAAAAAGCAAAATCGGAAACAGAATATAAAGAAATGACATTTAAACAAACCTTCCTAATAGGTTTATCACAAGCATTAGCATTTATACCAGGAGTATCACGTTCAGGAATAACAATGACAACAGGAAGAGCATTAGGAATAAAAAGAGAATCAGTAGCAAAATACTCATTCTTGTTATCAACGCCAATAGTTGCAGGGGCAACATTATACAAACTAAAAGACTTCATAATCAGCCCAGCCTTTTTCGTAGGAATAATAGCAAGCTTTATAGTACGGAATATTCGTAATCAAATTCTTATTAGAATACTTAAAAAAAGGCAGCTTCAAAGGATTTGCAATATATAGAGTGATTATAGGAGTCGTGGTTATCGCACTATATATATTTAGAACTATATAAATAAAAAGGAGGAGCAAAATGGAGCCAATTGAACTAAAACACCCACTACTAGAACACAAACTATCAATTTTAAGAAACAAAAAAACAGGTACAAAAGAATTCAGAGAACTAATCTCAGAAGTTACATTATTTCTATGTTATGAAGTAATGAAAGATGCAAAGCTACACGAAGTAGAAGTAGAAACACCAATTAAAAAAATGAAAGCACAAATGATAGATGAAAACAACTACATCTTTGTACCAATTTTAAGAGCAGGGACAGGAATGATAGATGGAATAGTTAAAATGATACCAAATGCCAAAATAGGACATATAGGACTATATAGAGACGAAGAAACAGTAAAGCCAGTTAGATACTACTACAAAATGCCATCAGGAATAGAAAGCAAAGAAATAATAATAATAGACCCTATGTTAGCAACAGGAGGCTCAGGAATAGATGCAATTACACTATTAAAAGAAGACGGAGCAAAAAATATAAAATTCCTAAGCATAATAGCAGCACCAGAAGGGCTAAAAAAGATGCAAGAAGTACATCCAGATGTACAAATTTATTGTGCAGCAATAGACGAAGGACTGAACGAAGCAAGCTATATAGTACCGGGGCTTGGAGATGCTGGAGACAGAATATTTGGAACTAAATAAAACGGATTAGAAAGAATTTAGTTTGTAAATTTTCATCGCTTTTGCGACGAAAATTCTATTATATAAAAAAGGAGGAAAATATTTTGAAAATAACAGACATAGAAGAATTAAAAAAGAAAGCAACAGAAATTAGAATAGGCATAATTGAAGGAGTATATGGAGCAAAATCAGGACATCCAGGAGGTTCATTATCATGTGCAGATATCCTAACAGTTCTATACTTTAACCAAATGAACATAGACCCAATGAAATCAAAAGATGAAGCAAGAGATAGATTTGTTCTATCAAAAGGACATGCAGCTCCAGCATTATACAGTACATTAGCACACAGAGGGTTCTTCAATATAGAAGAACTAAAAAACTTGAGACGTTTAGATAGTAACCTATCAGGACATCCAGACATGAAAAAAGTACCAGGAGTAGATGCAAGTACAGGTTCATTAGGACAAGGACTATCAATAGCAAATGGAATGGCACTAAGCTCTAAAATAAATAGCAAGGGTATTAGAGTATACTGTCTATTGGGAGATGGAGAAATTCAAGAAGGACAAATTTGGGAAGCTGCAATGACATCAAGTCATTACAAACTAGATAACCTATGTGTTATTGTAGACAATAATAATCTACAAATAGACGGAGAAATAGACAAAGTAATGAGTCCATATCCAATAGATGAAAAATTCAAAAGCTTTGGATTTAACGTAATTAATATAGACGGACACAATATGGAACAAATAATAAAAGCACTAGAAACAGCAAAAACAGTAAAAGGTAAACCAACAGCAATAATAGCAAAAACAACAAAAGGTAAAGGTGTATCATATATGGAAGGAAAAGCAGGTTGGCATGGAAAAGCACCAAATGAGGACGAATATAAGCAAGCAATAAAAGAGCTTAAAAAAGGAAAATAATTTAACTATTACGAAGACTTTCGAAACTTTGAAAAAAGTTTCCTTCTATTAAAAATATAAAAAAGAAAGGAAAGCAAATTAATGGATATAGATAAAAAAATAGCTACAAGAGCAAGCTATGGCGAGGCTCTAGCAAAACTAGGAGATAAAAATGAAAAAGTAGTAGTACTAGATGCAGATTTATCAGAAGCAACAAAAACAAGTGTATTTGGAAAAGCACACCCAGAAAGATTTTTTGATATAGGAATAGCAGAAGCAGACATGATGGGTACAGCAGCAGGACTAGCAGCTTCAGGACAAATAGTATATGCAAGCACATTTGCAATGTTTGCAGCAGGACGTGCATATGACCAAATAAGAAATGGAATATGCTATCCAAACCTAAATGTAAAAGTATGTGCAACACATGCAGGAATAACAGTAGGAGAAGATGGACCAACTCATCAAATGATAGAAGATATAAGTCTAATGCGAACAATCCCAAATATGACAGTCATATGCACATCAGACGATACAGAAACAAAATGGGCAGTAGAAGAAATCTCAAAGATAGATGGACCAGTTTATCTAAGACTATGTCGTCTAGCAACACCAGTAATATATGACGAAAATCAAAAATTTGAAATAGGAAAAGGTGTGCAAATAGGCGAAGGCACAGATGTAGGAATAATAGCAACAGGAGTAGTAGTTCCAGAAGCAATAAAAGCGATGGAAGAATTACAAAAAGAAGGTATAAATGCAAGAGTAATAGACATTCATACAATAAAACCAATTGATAAAGAATTAGTAATAAAAACAGCAAAAGAAGTAAATAAACTAATTACAATAGAAGACCACAGCATAATAGGAGGATTAGGAAGTGCAGTAGCAGAAGTACTAACAGAAAACTACCCATGCAAACTAATAAGAATGGGTATAAACGACACCTTCGGACACTCAGGCCCAGCCACAGAATTATTAAAACACTACGGATTAACCGCTGAAAATATAATAAACACTGTAAAATCACTGTAGGGGCAACGTCCCGTCGTCCATTCTTCAGAGGCATGACCTAATAAAATAAAACAAATCAATTTTTTCAAGAAAAAACCTTTACATTAAATCTAATAAGTGATACAATACATAATGTAAAAAAACTTTATTAAATTTAAGAAAGGGAGAAAAAAGAATGAACAAAAACAAAACACTTAAAGCAGTAGTAATGCTACTAGTAATGGTAGTATTATGCGGAATTGCTTTCACAAGCAAAGCAGCACTTGCAGAAGCTAAAAAAGTAACAGTTACATCAGCTTCAGGAAAAGTTGGAGACACAGTAACAGTAGAAATAAAAGCAAAATCTGATTTGCAATTAACAGACGAAGGTTTCCTATTAAAATATGATAGTAAGAAACTAGAACTAACAAAATATGAAAAAGCAAATGTTGGAGCAGGAATGATAGAAGACAACAAAGTAGCAGAAGGATATACACTAGGATATGTATTTATAGACCCAGCACAAGTAAAAGCAGGAACAGTTCTTGCAACACTACAATTCAAAATTCTAACAGGAGCAACAGGAAATGTACCACTTACATTAGTATGCACATCAGAAAATGATACAACAGTAGCTACAAACAATGTAACAGTAGTAGTACCAGCAACAGAAGTTAAACTAGACAAAACATATGTAGAACTACCAAAAGTAGGAGATACAGCAACAGTTACAGCAACAGTTGTACCAGCTAACTCAACAGACAAAGTTGTATGGAAATCAAGCGACGAAAAAGTTGCAACAGTTAAAGACGGAAAAATAACAGCAGTAGGCGGAGGATTTGCTACAATCACTGCAACAGCAGGAAACGCAGTAACATCAGTTACAGTTATGGTACCAAACCCAATAACAGGAATAAAAGCACCAGAAACATTAACAATAAAAGTTGGAGAAAAGAAACCAGTAGAATTACAACCAATTCCAGCAAATCCAACAAATGTTAAAGAAGCAATTTGGGAAACAAACAACAAAGACGTAGTTATAGTAAATGAAGATGATGAAATAGTAGGACTAAAAGAAGGAACAGCAACACTTACATACAAAGTAACAGATATGGATGGAAAAGTATACACAGCATCAACAAAAGTTACAGTAGTAAAAGCAGATGAAGTTAAACAACCAGACAAAAACACTAACTCAGTAGGACACAAAATGGGAGACTTAGATGTTATTATGTATTCTGTAATTGGAGTAGCATCACTAGGAGCAATAGCAACAGTAGCTGCACTTAAAAAAAGAAACCTAAACAAATAAGAAAATAAGATGTAAAACATAAAGCAAAAATACACAAAGATACACCATATCTGAGTGTATTTTTGCATATAATGTAGGAACTTTAGTATCATCATCTATAATCTAAAGAAAAATTCATAAAAATCCACATAACAATTTCTCAAATGACCAAAAAGAAAGGAACAAAAATGCAAGAAGAAAACAATAATGATTTAAAAAAAACAGATAAAAAACAAAAAACAGTCAAAAATAGAAAACTACAAATTTTTCTAACTCTATTAATGTTAATATTTGTAGGTGTATTTATATATGTATCCATAAGACTAATAATTTGGATAAGAAACGATATAGAAACAAAAAAACTAGAAAACCAAATGCAATTAGAAATATTAACAGAACAATCAAAAGAAGAACAAAATCAGGAAAATAATGAAAATGATGAAAAAACAGAACCAGAATTAGACTTTGCAAAGTTAGAGGAAATCAATTCAGATGTAATAGGTTGGATAAAAATTAAAGATACATATATAGACTACCCAATTCTATACTCAGATACATATGGATACTATGTAGAAAGAGACATAAACAAAAAATACAATGCGGCAGGGAGTATATTTGTAGATCCAGGTACAAACAAAGAGTTTAAAGGTGCAAACACAGTTCTTTGGGGGCATCACATGAGAAATGGAAAGATGTTCGCAAATTTAAATAAAATTTATAAAGGCGAATTAGGCGAAAACATCGAAATAAGGATTATAACTAAAGAAGAAACATATACATACAAAATTTTTGCAACATACGTAATGGATTTAGACAATGCAACAATAAAACAGAACCTAAGTGATAAAGAAAAAGAAACTTATATAGAAAGAGCACTAAAAAGAAGTAAAATAAAATTTAACACAGAAAACATGGACAGAACAAAAGAAATGCTAACACTAGTAACCTGTACAGCAGATGGCGAACAACGTATAGTAGTAAACGCAATCAAACAATAAATTAATTTTATATGGGAGCACATTTTCTGAGCTATTTGAGTGTAGCGAATCACAGATAAGTTATGACAAAGTGTGCTCCTATTTTTTACAATTTAAACCCAATACATTTTTTCTTGACTTTACCTAACTATTATGGTAAACTAATAATAATTAAAATCAATGTATTTAAAATCTGAGCCTAATTTCTAGGGATAAATCAGAAAAAATCAATTGAAATAAGTTAATTTAAAATCTAAAAGAAGGATAATAATGAATTATATAGACATAACAGATAAGTATTCTACTAAAAAACATTACCAATTAAGAAAACAAGAATACTTTATTGATGATAAGGGAATTAAATACAATGTTGATGGTAAACATGTTATATTAAAACCAACTCAAAAAGAAATAGAAGTAGCAAAATTGCTAGGACAAACTTATGGAGGAAAAGTCAATATAATTCCACGAATAAATGAGCCATCAGGAATAAAAACACCAGATTATATTATAAATAGAGAAAAATTCGATTTGAAAGAAATTAAAGGAAATGGTAAGAGTGCATTATATGATGCAATAGGAAAACAAAGAAGACAAGCAGATAATTTCGTATTTGATATTTCTAATGCAGAAATAAATAAAGAACGAGCTATAGAACAAATAAAAAGTATCTATTATTCAAATCATAGGAAATGGGTACATACGTTAATATTAATGAAAGATAGCAAGATATTAAAAATATTTAAACGAGGCTGACTGCAACCCAATAACAAAATGGGGGTCACAACCAACCTCTAATAATTAATTATTAACTTAATTATACAATAAATTAGGCTAATAATCAATAGTTTATGCACAAAAAAACTAAATATTCGTGATATTGAATAAAAATTTTTTCACTATTTTTTGTTCTTTTGTTTACTAAAACGACAATGAATGATATAATAGTCATATTATAAAAATCGACGGAGGAAAACAAAATTGGGAATCTTAAAATGGTTTAAATCAGGAACAAGAATGAAAAGGTGGATGCTAGTCATCCTTTTAGGCATAGCACTTCTATGCTATGGAACAGCTACAATAATGAACATGACAGAATTATCAGTAATGAACATTATAAAAACAGTAATTTTATCAATACTAGGTTTTATGCTAGTAATCATAGGTATAATATATAGCCAAAAAAGAGTACTAGAGCTATTAGTAGAAGATACAGATGATAGAATAGCAGAAAAGAAGAAAGATGTAAATGTAAACTCATTAATCTTTAACAAAAAAGTTTACAAAGAAGGACCAAAAATAGTAGTAATAGGTGGTGGTACAGGACTAAACACCTTGCTAAAAGGACTAAAAGACTATACAACAAATTTAACAGCAATAGCTTCAATGACAGACTATGCAGAAGGACAAAACGAAACAAATTCACCAATGCCACTAGAAGATGTTAGAAGAAGTATAGTTTCACTATCAGAAAATGAAATAGAAATGGAAAGACTACTAAAACTAAAACTAGCTAATGGTACAGACTTCACAAGTATATTTGTCTCAGCAATGAGTCAAATACATGGAGAAGGTTCTAAATTTATAGAAAATATCTCAAGAGTTCTAAATATGACAGGAAAAATCTTACCAGTAACTCTAGATAAAATGAATATATGTGCAGAACTAGAAGATGGAACAGTAATAAATGAAAAGGCTAAAATAGGCGAAACTTCAATGGCAAAGATTTCAAAAATAAATAGAATATTTATATCTCCATCAAATGTAAGACCAGCACCAGGAGTGCTAGAAGCAATTGAAGAAGCAGACGCAATAGTTATAGGACCAGGAAATCTATACACAGAAGTAATACCAAATCTATTAATAAAAGGAATATCAAGAACAATAAAAGACAGCAAAGCAATCAAAATATATATAGCAAACATAATGACAAAACCAGGAGAAACAGACGATTTTGCTCTATCAGACCATGTAAAAGCAATAATAGAACATGCAAATAACAAAGTAATAGACTATTGCGTATACGATATAGGAGATATAGTTCCAGAATTTGTTAGAATATACAATAAAGATGGAGCTTTCCCAGTAGAACAAGACCCAGACAAATGTAAAGAATATGGAGTAAAAGCAATACCAAAAGAATTCGCAAACATAGAAAGCGGAACTATTCGTCATGACCCAACAGCAGTATCGGACTCAATAATAGAAATAATATGCGAAGACCTAAAATTCAAAGACATGCAAAATAACCCTAAATATGTCAGAATGAACACAAAGCTAAAAGCAAATAACGAAGTAAGAAAAGAAAAGAACAAAGAAAAAGCGAAAAGAATGAAAGCGGTAAACAAAGAAAACAAAAAAGCAAAAAGACTAGACGATAGACCAAAATCAAAATTCACAACAAAATATAATGAAAGAATAAGATCTATAAAAAATAGTGATACAAAAAGAGAAGAAAAAAGGCGCTGGATAGAAGAAGAAGAAAAATAATATTCGGAGGAACATATGAAAAAGTTTGAGAAAGAAGAACTAAAGCTAGAAAAAGCACTAAAGAAAGAATGGTTAATAACAAATGGAATAGGAGGCTATGCATCATCAACAGTAATAGGATGTAATACAAGAAAATACCATGGTCTACTAATAGCTCCATTTGCAGCACCAGGCAGAAGAAAACTAATTCTATCAAAAGTAGACGAAAGCTTAGAGATAGAAGGAAAAGTACATAACCTCTATACAAACATATCTAATAACTATATATCAGATGGCTACAAAAACATAGAAAACTTCGAAAAAGACTATATACCAATATTCACATACAAAGTAAAAGATATAGAAATAAAAAAACTAATATGTATGGAATATGGCAAAAACACAGTTTGCATACTATATAAAATAAAAAACAGCAAAAAGCCAGCTAAATTGACACTAGCACCAATAATAAATTACAGAGATTTTCATCAAATGAATACAGGACATGAGTATACACTAAAACAAACAGTACTAAAAAATAAAGTCTCAATAATAATAGATGGGCAAGCAGAAAACCCAATTTATATGCACTTAAATGAAGGCAAATACATAGGCCATGAAAATGATATGTTTAGAAACATGTATTACCTAGAAGAAGAAAAAAGAGGTTTCTACCCAGAAGAAAATCTTGCAGTGCCAGGTAGATACGAAGTAGAAATTCAAGCAGAAGAAGAAAAAGAAATTGAATTCATATGTTCACTAGAAGACAATATAGAAGAACTAGAAGTAAAAAAAGTAATAAACAATGAAATAATAAGGATAAGAAAACTAGTCCTAGCCTCAAAACTATACGATATAAAAGCAGAGGCAAAATATGAAGAAAAATACAAAAATTTTTTACAAGACTATATAGTTGCAACAGACAACTTTGTAGTATATAGACCAACCTTTAGGTTACACACAGTAATTGCAGGATACCCATGGTTCCTAGATTGGGCAAGAGATAGCCTAATCTCATTTGAAGGTTTACTTTTAATACCAAGAAGATACGAAATAGCAAAAGAAGTATTACTAACACTAATTAGAGATATCAAATTTGGACTAGTTCCAAATGGTTACTCAGGCTTTGACCTAAGACCATTATATAATAGCGGAGATGCGTCACTGCTATTATTTGAATCAGTATATAAATATTATAAATACACAAATGACACTGTATTTATAAAAGGAATATATGGAAGACTAAAAACAATAATAAAATCTTACAAAGAAGGCATAGACATAGATAATAACAACATATACTTAGATGATGACAATCTAATAGTATCAGGCACTCCAGAAACACAAAATACATGGATGGACGCTAAATATGGAGATTTTGCATTCACACCAAGAAACGGAAAAGCAGTAGAAATAAATGCATTATGGTATAATGCATTGAAAGTAATGCAAGAATTTTCAGGATTGTGTGAATCAAAAGAAGAAGCAAATAATTATAAAGAAATGGCAGAAGACACCAAAATTTCATTTAACAATAAATTCTATAACAAAAAAAGAAAATGCCTATATGATGTAATAGGAGACAGTAAAATAAGACCTAATCAACTATTTAGCTTATCACTAACATATCCAGTAATAGAACCAGATAGTGAAGAAGCAGCAAATATAATAAATGTAGTAGAAAAAAAGCTACTTACAGACTATGGTTTAAGAACCCTTGCAAAAGGCGAAAAAGACTATGTAGAAATATACGAAGGAGACCCATTCAAAAGAGATGCAAGCTACCACCAAGGACCAGTATGGCCATGGCTATTAGGGCTTTACTATAATGCACTTAAAAACATGTTAGAAATAGAAAAGAATAAAACAAAAAAGCAAGCACTAATGGAAAAAATAGAAAAATTTTGTAGCAACGTAGAAAAAACATTCGTAGAAGCATTAGATAGAGATGGAGTAATAGGCAGTGTAGCAGAGATATATGATACTAAAGCACCATATGCTTCAAAAGGTGCGCCAGCACAAGGGTGGAGCGTATCAGAAATATTTAGAATAATCCTAAGAAAATAGGGAGGACTTTAAATGCGAATACTAGGCATAGACCCAGGCTATGGCATAACAGGTTATAGCATAATAGATTATATAGGAAACAAATTCAAATTAATCGCAAGTGGAGCAATCAAAACACAAGCAAAAACATCATTTCCAATAAGGCTATCAGAAATATTTACAGACTTAAACGCAATAATAGATGAATACAACCCACAAGCAATATCAGTAGAAGAACTATTCTTCAACAACAATGCAAAAACAGCAATAAACGTAGCCCAAGCAAGAGGAGTAATATTAGTAGTACGGATGCCAAAGAGGTATCCCAACCTACGAATACACTCCACTCCAAGTAAAACAAGCAGTAGTAGGCTATGGAAGAGCAGACAAAATACAAGTACAAAAAATGGTAAAAACAATACTAAAAGTAGAAGCACTACCAAAACTAGATGACATAACAGACAGCATGGCAATAGCAATCTGCCACGCCCACTCAGCAAAATTTGCAGAAAAACTATAATAAACCAATACATACCCTAACAAAAATATAGGAGAAAAAATGAGTATAAATCTATATTACGGAGAAGAAACCTACCTGCTAGAAACAGCAGTAAAAAAACTAAAAAAAGAATTTGGAGAGACCAAACAAGGGATAAACTATATAGAACTAGACGAAGAAAACTTCATAAACAACCTAATGCCAGAAATCCAAACACCATCATTCGGATACCCAAAAAAAATGATAATAGCAAAAAACACAGGACTATTTAAAAAAGAAACTAAAAAGAAAGTAACAGGCTTAAAAGAACTAAGAGACACATTAGAAAAATACTTAAAAGAAAATATAGAAATAATAAACGGAACCTTAGAACTAATCTTTATAGAAGACAGTGTAGAAAAATTAAATATAACCAAAACAGTAGAAGCATTAGGAGGAACAATTAAAAACTTTGAACAAGAAAAACCAATGCAGATACAAAAAAGACTAGAAGCAATATGTAAGGCATATAAAGTAACACCAGAAGCAGGAACACTAAACTACCTAATAGAAACCTCAGGTACGAGCCTTCAAGAGCTTATAAACGAAATAAGAAAGCAAATAGAATATGCAGGAGAAGGAGGAACAATAACTAAAAAAAGCATAGACGACTTAGCAATAAAGACTTTAGATAGTAATATCTTCAATCTGACAGATAACCTAGGAAGAAAAGACATAGCAAAAGCCCTACAAAATTTAGAAGAATTACTATATCAAAAAGAACCAATCCAAAAAATTCTAATCACACTATACAATCACTTTAAAAAGCTATATATAATAAAACTATCAGAAAAATACAAAAAAGACCCAAGTGAAGCTCTAAACTTAAAGCCAAACCAAACCTTCCTAATAACAAAATACAAAACTCAATCAAGAGCCTTTGGAGAAATTGACTTAAGAAACATCCTAAACGAACTAATAACCCTAGACACAAATTACAAACTAGGCAAAATCGACATAAACATAGGACTAGAAGCAATCTTATGCAGATATTGTAGTTAAAAATATTGCTACTCTACAATTAAAACATTGCATTCTAATAAAAGTAATGGGTCAGCAGGGGGCGCATCGTCGCCCCCTCTACGTTATGCACGTACTTTCCTAGAATATAAAAATTTGACTTTTATTAAAAAACATAGTAAAATAAATATGTATTTTAAATAAAAAAGGAGTACATTTATGGAAAAAAGTTATAGTGAGAGCTACAAAAATGCAGGAGTAGACGTAACAGCAGGGTACAAATCAGTTGAGCTAATGAAAAAATATGTACAAAGCACATACACAGAAGGTGTACAATCAGACATAGGAGGTTTTGGAGGACTATTTGCTCCAAATATAAAAGGAATGAAAGAACCAGTCCTAGTCTCAGGCACAGACGGAGTAGGCACAAAACTAAAACTAGCATTCTTACTAAACAAGCACGACACAGTAGGACAAGACTGCGTAGCAATGTGTGTAAACGATATAATATGTACAGGAGCAACCCCACTATTCTTCTTAGACTATATGGCACTTGGTAAAAATGTTCCAGAAGTAGTAGCAACCATAGTAAAAGGTGTAACAGACGGTTGCAAAAAAGCAGGATGCGCATTAGTAGGGGGAGAAACAGCAGAAATGCCAGGATTTTATCCAGCAGATGAATATGACTTAGCAGGTTTCTCAGTTGGAATAGTAGACAAAGAAAAAATAATAAACAGCGAAAACATAGAAATAGGAGACAAAGTAATAGGATTAGCCTCATCAGGAGTTCACTCAAATGGATTTTCACTAGTTAGAAAAATTTTCAATGTAAATAAAGAAAATCTAAACGAATACAAAGAAGAATTAGGAAAAACTTTAGGAGAAGCATTACTAGAGCCAACAAAAATTTACGTCAAACCAGTACTAAAAGTTTTAGAAAACATAGAAGTAAAAGGTATATCACATGTAACAGGTGGAGGATTTTATGAAAATCTACCAAGAATGCTAAATGAAAAAGTAGCACTAAACATAAATAAAGACTCATATGAAATACCAGCAATTTTCAAACTAATTCAAACTCAAGGAAATATTCCAGAAAGAGACATGTATAATACATTCAATATGGGAATAGGAATGGCACTAATAGTAAAAAAAGAAGAGGTACAAAAAACATTGCAAATACTACAAGAAGCAGGAGAAACAGCATATGAAATAGGAGAAGTAGTAGAAGGCAATAAAGAAATAAATATAATTTAAAAATGAATAAAACCTCCATTTTTATTAAATAATAATAAAAAACGGAACTAATATTTTCTAAGCTCATCCTTCGCCAAGAAAATCTAAGTTTCGCATAATTATCTTCTACGTCAATTACA
This sequence comes from Clostridia bacterium, assembly GCA_022791835.1. GTDB lineage: Bacteria > Bacillota > Clostridia > TANB77 > CAG-508 > JAAWPK01. The sequence continues at coordinate 15,328 of JAAVZW010000024.1, forward strand.
CGCTACGCGCGTATTTTCCTAGAATATAAAAAAATGGAGGTTTTGATATGTATAATTTTAGAACAGACTTAGCATTAGAAAGAAGAGAAATACTAGAAAAAATAAATAAAGGTCAAATAGACGGAATAGAAACAGAGGAAAAAGAAATAAATGAGAGAATAAAAGTCTCAAAAGTAAAAGTAACAAACGAAGCAGGAGAACAAGCAATTCGGAAAACCAAAACGGAACATACATCACAATAGACCTAAAAAAATTAAAAATAGCAACAACAGAAGAAATAGAAAATGCAGCAAACACACTAGCAGAAGAACTAAAAGAATTAGTAAATACTCATATAAACCCACAAGACGATGTATTAGTAGTAGGATTAGGAAATGAATATGTAACACCAGACTCACTAGGACCAAAAGCAGTATCAAACATAGAAGTAACAAGGCATGTAATAAAATACTTACCAGAATATGTAGAAGAAGGCACAAGACCAATAAGTGCAATATCACCAGGAGTATTAGGAACAACAGGAATAGAAACATTAGAAATATTAGAAGGAATAGTAAATAATGTAAAACCTAAAATGTTAATAGTAATAGATGCACTAGCCTCAAGAAGTATGGAAAGAATAAGTAGCACAATCCAACTTTCAGACACAGGAATAGTTCCAGGAGCAGGAGTACGGAAATACTAGAAAAGAATTAAGTATAGATACCTTAGGAATCCCAGTAATTGCGATTCGGAATTCCAACGGTTGTAGAAAGTGCTGTATTAGTAAATGAAGCATTAGACTTATTTATTAAAAAATTACAAAATGAAGCAAGGTCAAACGATTATCTAAACGAACTACAAGAAAAAGACAACTACGAAGAAATAAAAGAAGCACTAAATCCAGGAGATTACAATATGATAGTAACTCCAAAAGAAATAGACGATTTAATAAACAACATGAAAGAAATAGTAGCTATGCGGAATAAATTATGCATTATAAAAATAAACTAAGAGCATAAATAATTAACAAATGTAAAGGGTAGAAAAGATATAAAAAGTATTTTGTATCTTTTCCTTTTTTATGATTGTACAAATTAATAAAAACAAGAGAAAAACAAGTAAAAATGATAATAAGTAAATACTTAAAAAATAATCTTGGAATAAGTAAATAAGTGCCATAATAAGCACAAACCAAAGTAACAAAAGCCAAATTCATACAAACCTTATGATTTCTAAACAAATAAAAAACAAAAATAGCCAAAACTCCAAAATAACCATAATCAACATTTACTACATATCCCAAAAAAGCAATAACAAAGCAAACTAAAATACCACAAATTTGTAAAACAAAATGCATATATTTATTTTTGCACTTAACAGAACTAAGCTTATCAAAAATAGTAATAGCAGTAAGCCCAAAAAGCAAAGTAAAAAATATATTCAAACGAAACTCATTCGTAATCAAAGACACAAAAAACATAAAAGGAGCTTGAGAAATAAGAGCAAAAACAAATAACCTAAAGAAATATTTCTTTAGGTTATGAGTATAAGTATATCCTTCAGTAATTTGATATGCAAAAATAGGAAAAGCAATCCTACCAATCAAATTCAAAAAAGAAAAATTGCCAAAAATCAAATATGACAAATGGTCACAAGTCATAGTAAATATAGCAACAATTTTCAAAATAAAAGCAGACATACAAAACTACCCTTTCCTATTAGTTTCCTTTTCCTCATTATATCTATCTATAAAATAAAGCGGTCTACCTTTAACCTCGTAAAAAGCACGTCCTAAGTATTCTCCAATAAGTCCAAGAAAGATAAGCTGTATACCACCAAGTCCAAGAATAGCAACCATAATAGAAGCGTATCCAGAAACATCAGCACCATAAATAAGTCTTTTTAGAATAACCTTCATCATATAAAGGAAAGCAATACCAGATATTACGATACCAAGAATGGCAGCCCAGCGTAGAGGAGAAGTAGTAAAAGAAGTTATACCATCAATAGACAAATTCAAAAGCCTTCTATAATTCCACTTAGACTTACCAGCAACTCTAGGGTCTCTATCATACAAAATCTCTTTTTTATTATAACCTATCCAACTGTAAAGACCTTTAGTATATCTTTGAGACTCACGAAGTTGTTTAATTGCTTCAACACAACGTCTATCAAGAAGCCTAAAGTCTCCAGTATCCTTTTGAATTTCAATATTAGTCATACTTTGAAGAGTTCTATAAAATCCCCAAGAAGTAAGCTTTTTAAGCAAACTTTCACCCTTCCTAGACTTTCTTCTAGCATAAACATCATCGTATCCTTCTTCCCAGTATTTAAGCATTTCAGGAATAAGTTCAGGAGGATCCTGAAGGTCTGCATCTATAATAACCAAACAATCTCCCTTAAGATAATCAAAACCAGCAACCATAGCAACCTCCTTGCCATAATTCCTAGAAAGATTAACATAGTTAATTCTTTTATCTTTTTCTCTTAAAGCTTGAATAAGTTCTAAAGTATTATCCTTGCTACCATCATTAACAAACAAAATCTCAAAATCATACTGAACCTGCTCATTCATAAGCTTAAGCAATCTCTCATACAAAAGAGGAATAACCTCATGCTCATTATAAGCAGGAACTAAAATAGTAACTAATTTTTTTTCATTTATTGTATCCATAAAAAATTTCAATCCTTCTTAAATATAATACTACATATATATTTATACCACAAAATCCACAAATAGTAAAGTAAAATTACATAAAAAACCGACTTAACAATTTATAAATGATAAAATCATTAAGAAATTGTAATACTCACCATAATTATCTTCTACGTCAATTACATGCTACGCGAGTACTTTCCTAGAATATAAAAAATATTTCAACTATCGTTCATTTGAAACAATTGTCAATAATTTTTGAAAATTTCCCTAAAAAATAACTTTATTTTATTAGCGAAAATTTCACCTATGTACAATCTTGAGTAGTCCCGCTCGCCGCGGAGGCAGGCTCAAGATTTAATATTTTTAGTTTTAAATTAA
>JAAVZW010000025.1 GCA_022791835.1 Clostridia bacterium
ATATTAATAATTTGTGATACAATATGCAACAGTATATTCAATATAAGATTAATATAATAAATAAAAGGGTAAAAGTAATAAAATGTACCCTTTGTCAAGGACATTTATAAAAAAACTGTATATTTTATTCTTTAACGCCCTTTCTTGTATTAACTGTTACATCTACATCAGGAATTTTCGGCAAATCAGGTATTTCTATTGCACCTACACAATTCCAGTAGATAGTTATTATTTGTACTGTTTCGCCAGTATCTAGTTTTTCTGCGTGATTTATTTTTATTTCATCTATCAACTCATTTAACATCTCTCTAGTTAGTTTTTTTGTTCTTGTATATTTGCGAACAGGAGAGATGAACTGTACTGAATCCAAATTGTTAAACGAAAAAGTTTAATGAAGCGGATCCATTTTTAATGAGTAAATATTAAAACAAAAAAATATAAAAAGCGAAATTTAGTACTATTCCCTAGAAACTGCTGGAAATTGCAATGATTTTGTAACATAAATTTAATATTCTTTCAAATACCAGTATGCGTAAGGAAACATAAAACCAAACGTTGCTAAAACACTTAGAACTACTTGATTACAGCTAATTAACAATGATATAATAAAAATAATAAGATAAAATAATAAAAAATATATAATTATGCTGTTTTAAGTCATAAAGAGAGGAATTGTATATGAGGAAAAGATACAAAGTAAACAAAAAACGATTATTTGTTATAGTAATTGCAATAATGAGTATACTCATACTCATTGGCTTTAATATTAAAAATAACCAAAATAGTGTCGGAACAACAATTGCTAAGAAAAGTGCTGTCTCTACAACATTTACAGATGGTCAAGAAAGTATTAGCAATAATTCTACTAGAATAGGTGATGAAAAATACATCTATATATCTGATTTAGAATATATTACAGCCAACAACTGGTCTTATAATGGATGGACTGGGCATACTATCCAAAAAGATAAAAATCCAGAAGGCGGAACAATTAAACTAAATGTAGATGGTAAACCTAAGATATATTTAAAAGGAATGGGAATTCATGCAACAGGACAAGTAACTTATGATATTTCTTCATATTCAAATAAATATACACGTTTTATCGCTAAAGTTGGTGTAGACGCATCAAGAACATCAAGTAGTAGCCTTTGGATTAGAATTTCAACTTCAACAGATGGTGAAAATTGGAGAGAATTACAAAAGACTAGTTTGTTAACCTTTGGCTCTAATGGAGTAGATGTAGACGTTGAAATTACAGGCGCAACATTTTTAAGAATTTATGTTGATGCCAATGGCAGTAATGCTGCTGACCATGGGGTAATTGCAAATGCTAAAATAGTAACAGAAGATTTTAATGAAGAGATAGATGGAATAGGTGGATATGATAAAGTTCACAAGATTGAGTATTATGACAATATTCTAAACCAACATGATGCACAATATAATATGGATAATAATTATCGTTTAATCCTAGAAAGAGAATTCGTAAGGAAAATAGGGTTTGATGAAATTCAATCCGTAGCAAGTATATATCCAGAATCAAGAGAAACACTAGATTGGATTTTAGATGAGAGTAATTCTAGTGTCTTAGAACAATGCATTCAAGTTGGAGAAGTTAGAGAAGGACTATCTTTCTTTAATGTGATATCATCTTTATATAATATTTATAAAGATGAATTAAAAACAGAAAATGGATATGTTTATCAAAAAATGATAATAAGCATTGCAGCAGGATATACAACGGATGCTGTAGCAAGCCCACTTTCGTTTAGTCTTATGTATCCAGATTACGATGTAATTGAACGTTTTCGCCTAATGAAAGAACTTTTTGATACAAACAAATTTGAAAGACCAGATGAATTTAAAGGACTTCCTGTTGAACTAATGCGTTCTGTAATGAATGATGCAGTACGTAATGATGAAGTTATATGGCTAAATGCATATTCACAAACAAAAGGTGCTGATAAACTAAATTGTCATGCATATATGTCATATCGTAGCCCACATTACAATAGAGACGAATTTTTTGCAGAAGGAAATAGAGATAAATATTCAAGTAAATATAATTTAAGCACATATAATGTACCTTATGGAGATGGAAGAACACAGAGATATTGGATGGCACTAGAAGCAGGAGGAATCTGTTGGAATATTTCTCGTATGGGACAAAGTGTCTGCAGAGTTAATGGAATACCATCTTATGGTGCTTACCAACCAGGACATGAACCATATTTTGTATATTCGACTAGAAATGGAAAAGGAGTATGGCAAATTAATTACAATATAGGTGGATGGGGTATATGCTCTACAACATGGGGAGGAACAGGGAAATATCATCTACCATTAGATTGGGCAAATAAATACTTTACAGACCAAGCAGTAAGCGGATCAAAAGGAGGAACGAGTTCAGGATATATTGTCCTAGCACAAGCAAACTTGAATGACTATGATAATTATCAAAAATCAGTTGGATATAACTTACTGGCAAATTCATATACAGATGAACAAAGTAAATTAGAGTCATATAATAAGGCATTAGAAGTACAAAAACTTAACTTAGATACTTATGATAGTATAATTAATTTATATAAAGAAATGGGAGAAGAGGCTACAAGTGATGATTGGTACGAGCTTGCTAAAAAAGTACTAGATGCATATACATATTATCCACCAGCATCATATGATTTAATTCAAGTAATTAAATCACATATAACAAATTTAGATAAACGTTTTGAAATAGAACAACAATTACAAAGTAGCCTAGAACAAGCATCAAAAGTTACTAGCAAAGAATCAATACAAGATGTAGCAGTTAGAGAAATTGCAAGTGCACTTCTTGGAAAACCAAAAGCTGAATTAGCAACATTTTCTTTTGACGGTGCAAATGCTGGTAAAATTGTATTAGACAAATCATATAATGATTATGACTTTGTACTATATTACAGTTTAGATGGAGGAGTAACATATTCTGAAGGAACACAAAACCATGTGATACCATTAACAAAAGAGGAACTTAATAGTATTACAGCAAAAAATGACATAAAAATAAAAATGAGTGGAACAGAGCAAGTATTTACAATAGATATACTAGATAATCCAATGGCAGTAGAAGTATATGGAAATGACTTAGAAAACCGTGTAGTTGGTGCAAACTTAGACATGGAGTGGCACTATGCAGGAGATGAGGAATGGATTTCTTACGAACAAGAATCACCAGTTTTAACAGGAAATGTAACTGTAAGTGTCCGTCTAAAAGCAACAGGAAAAAAAGTAGCAGGCACAATTAGAACATTCACATTTACAAAAGATAATCAGCCAGAAAATAGAAAATATATACCAGTATCACACATACACATTAAATCTGCAGGAAGTCAAGCAAATCCTGCTACTAGTGCAATTGATGGAAATTATAATACATACTGGAAAAGTGGATCTAGTGATAGATATATAGTATTTGAATTTGACAAACCAATATACTTATCAGCAGTAGAATTTGTACCAGGACCAGGAAGCGGTACACAAAGTGGAAGAATTTATTCTGGAACAGTTATAAATGAAGATAATAAGATGCAAAGCTTTAGGTCAGGACCACTTTATTATACATCAGACGATAAAACTATAGCACAAGCAATTGCAGACAAGCAGATTTTTGCAACACCATTTACTAACCCAGTACAACGTATAAGAATTACATTTAGTGCAACAGACTATGCAACAGCAAGAGCAATCAACTTCTATCAAGATCTTACAAAAGTGCCAAGACCAACAGCAGGTATTGCATACAGCACACAAGAACCAACAAATGGTAATGTAGTAGTAAGACTTGTTAACAAAAGCTCAGAAAGTGTAGAGATTACTAATAACAACGGAAGTGACACATATACATTTACAGAAAATGGAGAATTTACCTTCGAATTTATAGACAGAGAAACCAATAAGACAGGAAGTGCAATAGCAAGAGTAGATTGGATTGATAGACAGGCACCAACAGCTACAATAAAGTATAGCACAGAAACACTTACAAATGGAGCAGTTATTGCAACCTTAAAGCCAAGTGAAAAAGTTACAGTTACAAGTATAGATAAATATCGTCTTGATGAAAATGGAAATATAATTGATGCAAGTGGAAATATTCTTGCCGATTTACATGTAGATGAAGAAGGAAATGTAAAAGACGCAAATGAATATATAATGGGAAATGTAAATCCATTCTTACATAGATTTAATGTAAATGGAAGTTATACATTTGAATTTGTAGACAAGGCAGGGAATACAGGAAGTGTAACGGCAACAGTAGATTGGATAGACCAAGAGGCACCAAAAGCAACCGTATTTTATGATATAATGAAGAAAACGAATCAAAATGTTACTGCAAGACTAGAATTTGACAAAGAGAATGTAACAATAACAAATAATGATGGAAAAGATAGTTATACATTTACAGAAAATGGAGAATTTACATTTTATTTTGTAGATGAAGCGGGAAACCAAAGCTCTGAAAAAGTAGTAGTAACATGGATTGATAAGGAACCTCCAACAGCAGATATTGAATACAGTACAAGAGATAAAACAAAAGATCCAGTAACAGCAACCTTGGTAAATCCTTCAAAAGAAATAATAATTATAAATAATGAAGGTTCAAATACATACACATTTACAGAAAACGGAATTTTTAAATTCATAATAGAAGACCAACTAGGTAATAGAAATGAAATAATTGCAGAAGTCGATTGGATAGGTGAAGAGCCACCTATAGAAGAAGAAAAAGAAGATGATGAAATCACATCAGACATATATGAAATACAAGATAATGTAATTAGGAAAATACCAATAAACCTTAATATTAAAGACTTTATGAATAATATTCAAGCAAAAAAAGATGTAGTTATAAAAGATAAGCAAGGAAATATAGTACCATAAACATCAAAAATAGGAACAGGAATGAAAGCGCACATTGGAAAAAATGCTTATACAATGATTGTTACAGCAGATATAGACGGAAATGGTATACTTACAATAACAGACCTAGCTAAAATTTGCTTACACTATATTGATGAAGAAACACTGAAGGACGAATATTTTGAAGCAGCAGATTTAGATGGAAATGGAAAAATAACAATAAGTGATTTAGCAAAAATACAACTTTTATTAATAAACAATTAGTCAAAATATAAAGAGGAGAAGTACAAAACAATGGACAAATTAAAGAAAATAAGTATAGTGTTAATTATAATAATGCTATTAGGGTGTATGTTCATAAACAAGACTTATGCTACACTTAGTTGCAATGTCAGCTTAAGTACTCCTAAAAAGGACTTAGTGCAAGGAGAAGAATTTTCTGTTTATGTACAAATATCAAATTTGCAAACAACCAAAGGAATTATAGCAATAGGAGCATTACTTGAATATGATACAAAATCATTAACATTAATAGATATAGAAGGACAAAATAAATGGTCTGAACCATTTTATAGTACTTCAAGTGGAAAAATTACTTCATTTAAAAATGCACTTTCAAAAAATAACGAAAATGTGTTAAAAATAAATTTTAAAGCAAAAGATAATATTACAGGGGAGTCATGGATTAATATAAAAGACTTTGAAATTTCAGATGGAGATAATGAAGCAAATGTTGGTAGTGACAAAATAAATATAAGAATAGCTAGCAAAAATAGCAATGTGCCAGAAGAAGACAAAAAACCAGAAGAAGATAAAAAGCCAAGTGAAGATAAGCCAAATAATAATACACAAAATAATGGTAGCTCAACAAATAACACTGGAAATAAGCCAAATACAGGGACAACAACTAAACCAAGTGGAAACAATAATAAAGATAATGTATCAAATACAAAAGAAGATAATGAAGAAACAAATACCACAGAAAATATTTTAGAAGAAAATACAGAGACAAATAGTACACAAAATATTGTAGATGAAAACTTAGCAGAGAATAACAAAGTACAAAATATCTTTGCACAAGAAGAACAAGAAGAAAATAGCACAAAAAAAGAAGATAACAAAAACACATTAATATATTTAGCATGTATTTTTGGAGCGATTGCAATTATCATAGTGATAATATATATAGTAAAATATATGAAAATACTAAAAAAACAAAAATAAGTAAAATGGGAGATAAAACAAATAATTATCTCCCATTTTTAGTATATTCTAGGAAAGTATGCGCGCAGAGTGTAATTGACTTAGAAGATAATTGTTAAGTCGGTTTATTAGTATACAAAAATAAATTGATAAATAAATAAATTAATGTTGACTTATTTGTTTTAATTATATATAATATATAAAAAACAAATTGGGAGGGTTATAATATGGGAATTAATGAATTAGAAAAGTATATTAAAAATGATATGCTTGATGAAATTTATAGAAATAGAGAGGAAAAATTGCATAAATCATGTGAGCAAGACAAAAAAGAACAAGAATGGATTGCAAAAGAATATCCAGCAGATTATGAAACAGTAGTAAATGCAATAAATAGTCTAGAAGGAGTAAAAGAAGAAGAAAAGAGAAAAATAGTTAATACTTTAGACGAATTTTGTATGAGAGAAGAAATCTATTCTGATTATGGAAAAGAAAAATTTTACAAAATTGGTTTTTGTGATGGAGTAAGAATGATAGTAGAGAGTTTAAAAGCAATATAAATATAAAGAGGGCAGATTTGGTCAAAGATGCCCTCTTGAGGTATTTTAATAGAAAAGTTTAACAGATATTTATAAAAGTATTTATAGAAAATTTCAAAAAACACTTGCAAAAATTTCCAAAGGGTGTTATACTTATTCATGTAAATTATAAAAATCAAAATACAAGATAATTTTAATCTTGTTCAAAATTTCAAAAAATTCAAAGAAGACAAATAATTGTCATCTAAATTTTACCAAAAGTAAAGAAAAGGAATAAAATGAAAAGAAAAACTTATTTAGTAATAGCTTTATTGTTGCTATTTGTATTAGTATTTTTTAGCATAATAGCAATTACAGCAAGAAATAACATAGTGAAAAAAACAGAAAATAAAGTGAACCAAAAAATTGAAGAAATTATGGAAGAAGTAGATGCTAGCAAAGCATATAACGAAAATTGTTTAAATGCAGATTGCAATGGTGAAATATGGTTTCTTATAATACCAAGTTTAGAAATAAAAGCCCAAATTAAAGAAGGAGTGGATAAAGAAACATTAAAATATGATGTTCGGACATTTCGAAGAAACCAGCATATGGAAACGGCAACGTAGCACTTGCATCACACAATGAAGGCTCATACGCTCACTATTTTTCAAAAATAAAAGAATTGAAAAATGGTGAAGAAATTATATATATTACAAATATGGGAGAAAGGAGATACCAAGTTTGCGAAAACATGGTCATAAGCGAAACAAATGTAAAAGTACTAGAAAATACTCAAGATAACATATTGACACTAATAACTTGCGAAAAAGGGCAGAGAAACAAAAGAAGATGTATTATAGCAAAAGAAATAGAAAAATAAAGGAAGGAATCACAAAAAATGAAAAATAAAACACTAATAGTTTTAACCTTAATTCTGCTATTGTCAGTAGTAACAAAAGTACAAGCAATAGAAGGAGGACAAGAAATCAATCCAAAAGAAGAAAAAATAGAAACACTTATAGAAATAAAAGAAGGAGATATTTGGAAAGACTTAGAAGTTTCAAAATACAATCAATCAGACATGCTAATATACAAAGTAGGAACACACGAAAGGTCAGCAAATCCAATATTAATAAGCCATCAGTATAATAATGAAAAATTATTAAGAATAGTTAAAAATGGCTACCAAGAAAGAAGTACAACAGAACTAGGATTAACAAATGAAAATGATGCATATATAGCAACAAAAATTGCGATAGACTGTGTATTTGATAATACAGCAATTGCAAATATAGATAATAAATATAGAGCTAAAGAAAACTTAAACGAAGAACAAAGGATAAGTGCAAACAAAATACTAGAAGTAGCAAAATCATTAGTAGACATAGGTTTAAATGGAAAAGAAAACTATAACAAGTCTAAATCTGTTACTCTAATAGGAGAGCTAGACCCAGATAAATCCAAACCAAATTATGTATCTCAGCTATATAAAGTAGAAACTAGTCAGCCATTTTATAAAGGGTACAAGATAAAAAACAAAAGCCAATCGCCAATAGCATATTATGTAGCAAATGCAGAAACAGGTGAAGAACAAGAAATATTTGGACCAGAAGAAAAGGAATTTAGAATAATGGTACCAAAAGAATATCAGGAGGATCCTTTTGAATTACAATTAGATGTAGAATTAATCTATGATATAGATAGAACCTTTTTAGGAATGGATGGAAATGGAAGGTACCTAATACTTGCAAATATAGAAGAAGGATATACATTAGGAACAAGACTAATGAACCATAAAGCGACGCTGACAGTAAATTTTGTAGATGATGAAACTGGGGCTCATATTTTAGGAGGAAAAGTCAAGATAAAGGGACAAGAATATGAAATAGATAGAGACCGAAAAATGCTATTATGGGCATTGCCTAAAGAACAAATAGACATAGAAGTGCTAGAAGTTCCAGAAGATTATACAATAAAAGAGACAAATATAATTGCAGATGTTAAGTATAGAGAAAATCATGTAGAAGATATAAAAATAAGCCATAAAAAAGGAAATGTAAAAATAACAACATTAGTAGGTCAAGCTACATATGAAATATATGATATAAATAATAATATCAAAGGCCCATACACAACTGATACAGCAGGAAATTTATTAATAGAAGGAATAAATACAGGAAGATATACTATAAAACAGATAGCAGTAAAAGAAGGATACAAATTAGCAGTAGAAACAGAAGTCCCAATAGAATATGGAAAGACTTTTGAAGTAATAGTTAACAATGAGCTAGAACCACCAAAGGAAGAGCCAGAAAAGCCGACAGAACCACCAAAAGAAGAAACAGAGAAACCAACAGAACCAGAACCACCAAAAGAAGAAATACCAGAGAAACCAGCAGAACCAGAACTACCAAAAGAAGAAGTGCCAACACAGATAACAGAAACTACTAAAGAAGAAAAAAACAGTATTAGAACTACACTTCCAAGAACAGGAAACGATTATTTTGTAATCAAACTAATTTTAATAAACACAATTATATTTGGACACACAATGTATCTAATTAAAAAGATATGTAATAAAAAAACAGACTGTCAAATCTAACAGTCTGAATATTCAAAAGTATTAAAGAATAATACAGATAAGTCCACCACTACCCTCATTAACTATGCGCTCAAGAGTCTCTTGAAGCTTAAGCTGAGCATCCTCAGGCATCCTATAAAGTTTATTCTGTAAGCCTTCATTAACAAGTTCATGTAAACTCTTTCCAAAGATATTAGACTCCCAAATCTGTTTAGGGTCAGTCTCAAATTCAGAAAGCAAGTAAGTAACAAGTTCTTCTGATTGCTTCTCAGAACCAACAATAGGAGAAACCTCAGTAGTTATATCAGCTCTTATCATATGTATACTAGGAGCCTTAGCACGTAGTTTAACTCCAAATCTTGAGCCTTGTTTTACCATTTCAGGTTCATCTAAGATAAGTTCTTCTGCTGAAGGAGTAACAATACCATATCCCTTAGCCTTAACCTCTTCCAAAGCATATGCTATCTTATCATACTCTTTTTTAGTCTGAGCAAGAGAAGTAAGACAAGAGAACAAATCTCCTTCATCAGCAACTTGAACTCCAGTAGTCTCAGTCAAAATCTGATAAAATAAAGGCTCTTTGAGGGTAATATTAATACTAACATTACCATTTCCAAGATTAATCTCATTTAAAGAAGAACTATTAATAATCTCTGTACTAGAAATACTAGCTAAGCTACCACTAATCTGTTTTAAAACAGAAATATTGCTAAAAGCCTCTTTTATCTCAGAGAAAAGTTCTTTCCTAAGCCAATGTTCATCAGATAAAGCCTCAACCCATCTAGGAAGAGAAATATTCATTTGTTCTATTGGAAACTCATACAAAAGTTTACCAAACATATCGTTAATATCCTCAATAGACAAATTAGAACAATCAGTAGGAAGAACAGAAACACCATACTTATCTTCAAGCTTTCTAGCAAGTTCTAAGGCATAATCAGAATGAGGATCTTCACTATTTAAAACAATAACAAAAGGCTTATTAAGAGCTTTAAGTTCAGAAACAACTCTTTCCTCAGCTTTGATATAGTCCTCTCTAGGGATATCAGTAATAGTACCATCAGTAGTAATCAAAATTCCAATAGTAGAATGCTCAGAAATAACCTTTGCAGTACCAAGTTCAGCAGCAGTTTCAAAAGGAATTTCTTCATCAGACCAAGGAGTTTTTACCATACGAGGAACATCATCTTCTAGGTAACCAATAGCATTATTTACAAGATAACCAACACAATCAACAAGTCTAGTCTTAAAGCGAACATTATCATCTAAAGTAATTTCAATCGCTTCATTTGGAACAAACTTAGGCTCAGTAGTCATAATGGTTCTTCCAGCAGCACTTTGAGGTAATTCATCTTGAGCTCTTTCTTTTTGATATTCATTCTCAATATTAGGAATAACAAGTAAGTCCATAAAGCGCTTAATGAAAGTAGACTTACCAGTTCTAACAGGACCTACAACGCCAATATATATATCGCCATCAGTTCTAGATTGTATATCCTGATATAAGCTTAAATTTTCCATGCATTTAACCTCCATAATAAATGTTTGTACAATTAACTTTTACTAATGTATATTAGCAAGGAGCAACAAATATTACAAAAACAAAACAAAAACTGTAATTAGTTTTTACAATCTAATACTGTAACTTAAACAATACTATAATATTTAGAAAAAGTCTTTGTATTCACTGCCATTAATATTGAAAGAAAACAAAAAATATAGTACAATAAACATATTAAAAGAGAGAGGAGACACCTATGAAAGTAGTAATAATAGGAGGAGGACCAGCAGGGATGCTTGCAGGTATCTCATCGGCAACCGAAAAAAACGAAACTATAATCTTAGAAAAAATGAATGCTATACGGTAAAAAACTTAGAATAACAGGAAAAGGAAGATGTAATATAACAAATGCTATAGACATATCAGATTTCATAAAAAACATACCACGGTAACGGAAAATTCCTATATAGTAGTTTTCAAAATTTCACAAACCAAGACATACTAGAAATTTTAAAAAGCGAAGGGTTAGACACAAAAGTAGAAAGAGGCAATAGAATATTTCCAGTAACAGATAATGCTGGAAGTGTAATAGATACATTGTACAAAAAACTCAAAAAACTAAATGTAGAAATAGTTACAAATGCAGAAGTTACAGATATAATAGTAAAAGAAAAACAAGTAAAAGGGCTAAAATACAAAAAAGATAATAAAGAAATAAAAATAGAAGCGGATAAAATAATTTTAGCAACAGGAGGGAAAAGTTATCCATTAACAGGCTCAACAGGAAAAGGATATGAAATAGCAAAAAAATATGGACATACAGTAACAAATCTAAAACCAGGTCTTGTTCCATTAGAATGTAAAGAAAAAGAACTATGCAAAGAAATGCAAGGATTATCTCTAAAAAACATATCAATAAAAATAAAAGACAAGGAAAAAAACAAAAAAATATATGAAGACTTTGGAGAGATGATGTTTACACATTTTGGAGTTACAGGACCAGTAATTATAAGCAGTTCTTCACATCTAGTAAGATATAAAAAAATAGAAGAACTACTAAAAGAAGAAAAAATAGAACTAAGTATAGACTTAAAACCAGCACTAGATATAGAAAAACTAGACTTAAGAATAAGAAGAGATTTTGAAGAACTAAAAAACAAAAATTTTAAAAACAGCTTAGACAAGCTATTGCCACAGAAAATGATAAAATCAATAATAGAACTATCAACAATAAATCCAGAGAAAAAAGTAAATGAAATTACAAGAGAAGAAAGACAAAAACTAATAAGCATTATAAAAGAATTCAAACTAACAATAAGCAAATTCAGACCAATAGAAGAAGCCATAATAACTAGTGGAGGAGTATCAACAAAAGAAATTGAACCAAAAACAATGGAATCTAAAATAATTAAAGGGCTGTATTTTGCAGGAGAAATCATAGATGTAGATGCATACACAGGAGGTTTTAATCTGCAAATAGCATTCTCAACAGGCTATATTAGTCGGAAAAAATAAGGAGGAATAAAATGTTCAAAACAATAGCCCAAAACGCAGAAAGCTTAGTAGTAGAGAAAAAATCGAAATTTATAGGCAATGTTTATAGTGTAGAAACAATAGAAGAAGCGGAAAAGATAATCGAACAAACAAAAAAGAAATACCATGACGCAAGACATAATTGCTATGCTTATAGAATTATAGAAGAGGACAGAATAATAGAAAAACAAAATGACGATGGAGAACCATCAGGAACAGCAGGAGCACCAATGCTAAATATCTTAACAAAGAAAAACTTAAATAATGTCTTAATAATAGTAACAAGATATTTTGGAGGAATCTTACTAGGAACAGGAGGCTTAGTAAAAGCGTATTCAGATGCAAGTATTCAAGCAATAGAAAAAGCAAAAGAAATAGAAAAAGAAAAGGGATATATTGTAGAAGTAATAACAGAATACGACAAACAAGCAGAACTAGAATACATATGCGAAAAAAATAATATAAAAATAGTAAAAAAAGAATATACAGAAAAAATAAAAAACTTAGTAGAAATATCAGAAGAAAAATATGGAAAAATCTTCAAAGAAAAGAACAAAAACGGCGAATATAATTTCAAAAATGAAATAAAGCAAAAAAAATATATATAAAAAACGAAAAATCTATTGCCAAAATTTGTAAAAAGGTATATAATACGAAATGTAAAAATTTTACAAATATATACTAAGGAGGAATAAGTAACGTGAAAGACAAAATGTCGATTTTGGTAGCAGATGATAATGTTGATTTTGCAAAAACTTTAACAACATGCATAGAACGAGAAGAAGGAATGGAGGTAATAGGAATTGCACAAGATGGAGTAGAAGCAGTAGAAATGATAAACAATACAAAACCAGATGTAGCAATATTAGATGTGATAATGCCTCGCCTTGACGGAATAGGAGTACTAGAAAAAGTACAAAACCTAAATATAGATAAAAAACCACTATGCATAGTTTTATCAGCAGTAGGACAAGACAAAATAACAACAAAAGCAATCGAATTAGGAGCACAATACTATGTAGTAAAACCATTTGACATAGACGTACTAATAAGAAGAATAAAAGAATTAAAATATTATAAACCAAGTAATATAAGAAGCATGAGTTTAAGCAGAGACGTAAAAACACCATACATAGACATAGTGCCAGACAGAAGAAAAGAAATAGACAACTTAGAAGCACTAGTAACAAATATAATACATGAGATAGGAGTACCAGCACATATAAAAGGATATCAATATCTAAGAGAAGCAATAATGATGGTAGTAAATGACATAGACATAATAAATCAAATAACAAAACAACTATACCCAGAAATAGCAAAGCAATACAAAACAACACCAAGCAGAGTAGAAAGAGCAATACGCCATGCCATAGAAGTAGCATGGGGAAGAGGTGAACAAGACACAGTAGAAAGCATCTTCGGATATACAGTATCAGCCGCAAAAGGCAAGCCAACAAATAGCGAATTTATAGCAATGATAGCTGATAAGCTAAGACTAGAATTAAAGAGTGCATAGAGAATAACTAGATAATAGTTAAAAGCATTGCAAATATTGAAAAATTGTAAAATGCAGGCAAATACGATAAAAGCTATAAACTATATAAAATAGTCATACATAAAGTGAAAAATCAGAATCTAGGCTAATTAATGAAAATGAAATAAAGCAATAAACTTCCAAGATTTATTGGTTAATGTTTTAAAATATTAATCAGTAAAAATTGGAAGTTTAATTTTGCTAAAAATAATAATGCAGATGACATTATAAAAAATGTAAAAAACTTGTTCGCAAATACTAGACAAAGAAGTAAAAATGTACTATACTAATTAGCATAGGAAATGAGAATAAGCAGATGTGGTTTGCCTCCGACAAGGGGGTGAGGCTTATGATAGATACTGGATACTTATTAGTAATAATATACATATTATTTTATGCTTTAATAGGAATAACTATCATAGCTCTTTCTTCGATAATAGCACTTGTAGTATTATTTTGTAAGAGCAAATAAACCAAAAAAACAGACACATCTGTAACTCGCCAAAGTTTGATGTGTCAAAACACTATATTGAGGTGAACCACGTTTGTGGTTTCTCCATTTCCTATACTTTATTATACACAGATTATTGTAAAAAGTCAAATAATTTTTGCTTTTCCTACATATTATTATTAAACAAATACAAAACAATTTTAATTTGTCAAATAAATTAAAAAATCATTATTGCAATTTATATACAATTTTTCTTGCAAAAATCCCATATTCGTTATATAATAAAAAAATATAAAAAAGATAGGAGGCTCAAAAATGGAAGTAACAAGAGAAGATTTACTACATATTGCAAAACTAGCAAACCTAACAATAAAGGAAGAAGAAATAGATAAATACCTACTTAATCTAAAAGACATACTAAACTTTGCAAACATCGTAAACAAAGCACCAGTAGAAGGACTTAAAGAAACAATAGGTTCAAATACTAATTACAACGTATTTAGAAAAGACGAAATAGTAGAATTTGAAGACAAAGAATTATTATTACAAAATGCCCCAGAACAAGAACAAAACATGTTCAAAATACCAAAAGTAATATAATTTGAACAAAACGAAAGGAAGGATTAAGAATGAATATCACAGAACTTACGGTACATGAATTAAAAGAAAAGCTAGACAAAAAAGAACTAACCTCAGAAGAAATAACAAAAGCATATATAGATAGAATAAACGAAAAAGAGCCACAAATTGGAGCATTCGTAACCACATTAGAACAAGAAGCAATAGAAAAAGCAAAAAAAATAGATAAAGAAAGACAAGCAGGTACAGCAAATTCAGAATACGCTGGAATACCAGTAGGATTAAAAGACAATATGTGTACAAAGGGAATAAAAACAACATGTAGTTCAAAAATGCTAGAAAACTTTGTATCACCATATGACGGAACAGTCGTAAATAAACTAGTAAATGAAAACAGCATGATAGCTTTAGGAAAACTAAACATGGATGAATTTGCCATGGGAAGCTCAACAGAAACATCATACTTTAAAAATACAAAGAACCCTTGGGATATAAGATGTGTGCCAGGAGGATCATCAGGAGGGTCAGTAGCAGCAGTAGCAGCAGACATGGTACCATGGGCATTAGGTTCAGATACAGGAGGAAGTATTAGACAACCAGCATCATTATGTGGAGTAGTAGGACTAAAACCTACATATGGACTAGTATCAAGATATGGATTAATAGCATTTGCATCATCATTAGATCAAATAGGGCCAATCACAAAAGACGTAGAAGATGCAGCAATCCTATTATCATTAATTGCAGGAAAAGACGAGAAAGACACAACAACAATAGACATACCAAAAAAAGACTACACCAAAAATCTAAAAAAAGACATCAAAGGGTTAAAAATAGGAGTGCCAAAAGAATTCTTCGGAGAAGGCATAAACGAAGAAGTAAAAGCATCACTACAAAAAACAATCGAAGTATATAAAAACTTAGGGGCAGAAATAGAAGAAACATCACTAGATGTATCAGAATACTCACTAGCAACATATTACATAATAGCATGTGCAGAAGCAAGCTCAAACCTAGGTAGATTTGACGGAATAAGATATGGATATAGAACACCAAACTATAGCAATTTAAAAGACATCTATAAAAATACAAGGAGCGAAGGATTTGGAGCCGAAGTAAAAAGAAGAATAATCCTAGGAACATACGTATTAAGTTCAGGATACTATGATGCATACTACAAAAAAGCACAAAAAGTTAGAACATTAGTACAAAACGAATTCGCAAAACAATTTGAAAAATATGATGTACTACTAACACCAACATCACCAGTAACAGCCTTCAAATTTGGAGAAAAATCAGAAAATCCACTAGAGATGTATCTATCAGACATATGCACAGTATCAGTAAATATAGCAGGACTTCCACGGAATATCAGTACCATGTGGAGTAGATAAAGAAGGCTTGCCAATAGGAATGCAACTAATAGGAAACTACTTTGAAGAAGAAAAAATCCTAAACGTAGCATATAAATATGAGGAACAAGTAAAATTTAGAGAAAACTACAAACCTACATTCAAAGGAGGTAATAACTAATGGCAAGAGAAGACTACGAAATAGTAATAGGACTAGAAGTACACGCAGAATTATCAACAAAAACAAAAATATTCTGCTCATGTCCAACAGAATTTGGAGGAGAACCAAATACACATTGTTGTCCAGTATGTATGGCAATGCCAGGAGCCTTACCAGTACTAAATGAAAAAGTAGTAGAATATGCAGTAAGAGCAGGACTTGCAACAAACTGTGAAATATCAAGAGACAGCAAAAATGACAGAAAAAACTATTTCTATCCAGACCTACCAAAATCCTATCAAATATCACAATTCGACAAACCACTATGCGAGAAGGGTTATGTAGAAATAGACATAGAAGGAGAAAAGAAAAAAATAAGACTAACAAGAATACACATTGAAGAAGATGCAGGAAAACTAAATCATGATGACTATGGTAGAGGAAGCCTAGTAGACCTAAACAGAGCAGGAGTACCACTAATAGAGATAGTATCAGAACCAGACATCCGCAGCATAGAAGAAACAGACAAATACCTAAAAAAACTAAAATCAATATTAGAATACATAGAAGTATCAGACTGTAAAATGCAAGAAGGTTCATTAAGAGCAGATGTAAACGTATCAATCAGAAAAAAAGGAAGCACAGAATATGGAACAAGAACAGAAATGAAAAACATGAACTCATTCAAATCCATATCAAGAGCCTTAGAATATGAAATAAACAGACAAATAGATGTAATAGAAGAAGGCGGAAAAATAGAACAAGAAACTCTAAGATGGGATGAAGTATCAGGCAGAACATTCTCAATGAGAGACAAAGAAGATGCACAAGACTATAGATATTTTCCAGACCCAGACTTAGTAGCAATAAGACTATCAGAAGAATACATAGAAAATATAAAAAATAACTTACCAGAATTACCAGAAAGCAGAAAACAAAGATATTTAGAAGAATACAAGCTTACAGAAAAAGAAGCAAACATACTTTCAAGTTCAAAACACCTCTCAGACTTTTTCGAAGCATCTACAAAAATTTGTGGAAACCCAAAAGCAGTATCAAATTGGCTAATGTCAGACATAGCAAAAGTACTAAATGAAAAAGAGCTAGAACCAGACGAAATCCCATTAACACCAGAACATCTAGCAGAACTAATCACACTAATAGAAAAAGGCACAATAAGTAGCAAAATAGCAAAAGACGTATTAAACAAAATGTTTGAAACACCAGAAGCACCAAGCACAATAATAGA
Source organism: Clostridia bacterium (assembly GCA_022791835.1). Taxonomy (GTDB): domain Bacteria; phylum Bacillota; class Clostridia; order TANB77; family CAG-508; genus JAAWPK01. The sequence continues at coordinate 17,570 of JAAVZW010000025.1, forward strand.
GAAAAACGGATGGGTACAAATTTCAGACGAAGGAGCAATAAAAGAAGTAGTAGAAAGAATAATAGAAACAAATCCACAATCAGTAGCAGACTTCAAGGGAGGAAAAGACAAAGCATTAGGTTTCCTAGTAGGACAAGCAATGAAAGAAACAAAAGGTAAAGCAAACCCACAAATGTTGAATGAAATGTTTAGAAATGCATTGAAATAAAATATAAAAGCACTCTATGTACGAAAGTTCGTAAAGTGCTTTTTAGTTTGGCATGTGCTTTTTCAACCTAATATGGCTATTGCTATGCTATGTAAAATGAAGTCTCTATTTTGTATATAATCAACAAAAATGCACATAATAAAGTCATGATTAAGAAAATATTTATAGGACTGCTAGCAGGTCTAGTTACAGGATTGTTTGGTTCTGGTGGTGGAATGATACTAGTACCAGCTTTCACATATATATTAAAATTAGGCGAAAAAGAAGCAAGAGCAACTTCAGTATTTTGCATATTACCAATGGTATGTGCAAGTTCAATATTTTACTTTAGCTCATCATACATAGAGCTAGAAACAGGCATATTATGCGCAATTCGGAGGAATAATAGGTGGATACTTTGGAGCAAAACTTCTAAAAAAACTTCCAGACAAATATCTAAAAATATTTTTCATAATATTCCTAATATATGTAAGCATAAGACTGATAATTCAAGGGCTAGGAGGATAGGATTATGGTAAATGTAATAATAGGTAGTGTATCAGGACTAGTCTCAGGCATGGGAATGCGGAGGCGGTACAATTTTAATACTATGTCTAGTACTATTTATGCATAAGGACCAACACATAGCTCAAGGGACAAACCTAATATTCTTTATTCCAACTTCAATAGTTTCAATATATATGAACATAAAACAAAAATTAATAAAATGGAAAACAGGACTCGTAGTTGCTAGTTTAGGAATTGTACGGAGCGGTTATACGGAGCAAAAATATCAGTTGGCTTAGACACAAACAAATTAAAAATTTATTTTGGAATATTTTTGCTAATAATAGCAGTAGTAGAAATAATTACACTAATTAAGAAAAATAAAAAACGGAGCCTTTCGTCGTTCTCGTGGAGAAAAATTATACTAAATAAAAAATGAAAATAAGTATAGTTTTAGGATAAAAAACTAATAATAAGAATATCAAAGCAAAAAATTATAAGGAGGGAATACAATGAAATTTGTAAAAGGAATGGTAATAGGAGCTGTAGGAGCAGCAGGAATTGCAATGATGTACATGGAAACAACAAACAAAAGAAAACATCTAATGAAAAAAGGAAAACAAATGGCAAAGAAAATTGGTATAATATAAGCACAAAAAAACCAATTGAGCATAGACTAATGTATAAGAGGTGTTATAAAATGATAGATATAATACTGAATGCATTAGTCTATATTCTTGCAATATATGGCTTGATTGAGATAATAAAGACCATAAGTTATATAATGGAATTCACAAACTTAAATGAAAATCGGAATATACATAATAATAGGAGTGAAAAACCAAGAAAAACAAATAGAAAATGTCTTAGGTTCACTGCTATTTAAAATAATGTATGGAAAAGAAGAAAAAATAAAAAAAGTGATACTAACAGATTTAGATTCGACAGACAAAACAATGGAAAGATTAAAAAACTATGCAAATCAAGACTGCGATGTTAAAGTGGTGACATGGAAAAAGTGCAAAGATATAATAGATTTGATAGACGAACAATAAAAGGGTTAAGAACCCTTTCTTTTAATTTGGGGTTGAACTTCAAAAAATTTCTCGATAGGAGTGTCTAAAGCAAGGCTTATTTTATAAAGTGTAAAAACACTAATGCCTTGAGAAATCTTATCGCTTTCTAAATTTCCGAATAAGGGCAGTGGAAACATCAACAAGTTCGGCTAGATTTTCTTGAGTCATTTTATCAACTTCTAAATTATACAGTTTTCTAAAATACTTAATATTCTTTCCTATAAGATTATAAAGTTCATTTGGTTCTAAATCGTTCATAAAAACCTCCATATAATTGTAAATACTATATTATATATATTTTACTAATGCTCAAAATAAAAAAACATACATTTAAAATGATAAAATGTCATTGACAATGATAAAAATATCAATTATAATAAAAATAATCAAGGTGAGGAATCTTTATGGGAGGGAATAAAATAGTTTTGGGTTTGTTTGGTTTTGACTTTGGCTATTTTTGTTCCTTGCCATAAGGGGTAAGGCGCGTTTTAGTGCGGGAAGGTAAAGAGGTAATATATTTATTTTTTAGTGCCTCCTTGCTGTCACTCCGCTACGCTCTTCTTCATTCGCAACGGGTCTCTCCCACTCGGGGAGCTTCCCTGCGCGTCGGCACTAAAAAATAAATATATTACCTCTTTACCGGGAAGTACGAGACGCTTTAAGTATAGTA
>JAAVZW010000026.1 GCA_022791835.1 Clostridia bacterium
ATACTGGTGCAATAAAGAAAAATTTAATTCCTAAAGAACTTACTAAATACGAAACTAGCATAGTATATGCAGAAGAGGCAGATGTTTTAAATATGGCATTATTTGGAATGACAGCAAGACAATGGAGAGATAAAAATCATAATAAACAAGGAAATATAAGAGACTATGCAAATATTAATGAGTTAATTTGTTTAGCGAATTTAGAGAATATAAATTCAATATATATAAATGAGGGTATAAAACAGTCTGAAAGATTAGTTAGATTAAATAAAATTGCAATCTCTCAAATGGAAGTATTAACTGAAACAAACAAGAAATTGCTTAAATAGGAACATTTTTGTCTTTATTTAAGTTTTGGGAAATTTTTTGTATAAATAGTTCTTAAGCACAAGGTGTTCTTGTTACTATTTACTTTTATAAAAAAGATGTGTTCATTATACAAAAAATCTTCCCAAAATGTTTTTAATGCTAAATTAGCATTAGAGTTTTGTACTTAAGAACTAAAAAATTATAGCATAAAGTAAGTTAAAAAGCAGTAGTTATATTTTAATTAATCGAAAATAAGTTAAAATATTTTACACTGTAATATTGCTGTAACAAAGATGTAATGTAAATTTAACAATAAAAATCAATGCAAACACTTGCAAAATAAGAAAATGTATAGTATAAATATATATGAAAAGCGTAACTGAATTACAAAGGAGGAAACAAGAATGGAAGAAAATCAATTGCCAACAAAAGTAGGATTTTGGAGTAAGTTTAGGAATTTTTTATTCCAAGATATCACAGTAGAATTAACACCATATCAACAAAAAGTAGAAGATGAAATAAATGAATTTTTGCATCAAGAGATTACATGGACAGGAGTTAAAAATTTTTTATTCCAAGAAATAAGATTTTAAGCAAATATTATTTAAATATAATAATGCCGGCAAAAGAAGGGCATACTAAGACAATATACTTGTTTTAGTATGCCCTTTAAATCTGAAAATTGAAATAAGTACTTTGGACTTTTGAATGATTAATAAGCGGAAAAATCGAATGCATAAAATTAAAAAAATACTTGCAAAGTTGTAGACTTTGGTATACAATATAACCGAATAACAAAATGATTTACGGATGCTAAAAAACAAGATATACCGTAGATAAAAAGGAGGAAATTTTTATGTCAGTAAAAATAGGAATTAATGGTTTTGGGAGAATAGGAAAACTTACTTTCCAAGCAGCACTTTCAAAAGGAGATGTTGAGATTGTTGCAATAAATGATCCATTTATTACATCAGACTATATGGCATATATGCTTAAATATGATACTATACATGGAAAATTTGAAGGAGAAGTAAGAGGAGAAGAAGGAAAACTAATAATCAATGGAAAAGAGATAAAAGTGTATAACGAAATGGAACCAAAGAATATTCCATGGGGAGCAGATGGAGTAGACTATGTATTAGAATGTTCAGGAGTATTCACTACAATAGAGAAGGCAAATGCACACTTAGAAGCAGGAGCTAAAAAAGTAATTATAAGTGCACCATCAAAAGATGCACCAATGTTTGTAATGGGAGTAAATCACACAGAATATGACCCAAGCATGAATATTGTATCAAATGCATCATGCACAACAAACTGCCTAGCACCACTTGCAAAAGTTATAAATGATAATTTTGGAATAAAAGATGGATTAATGACAACAGTACACTCAATCACAGCAACACAAAAAACAGTTGATGGTTCATCAAAGAAAGACTGGAGAGGTGGAAGAGCAGCTTCATATAATATAATTCCATCATCAACGGGAGCAGCAAAAGCAGTTGGAAAAGTAATACCATCACTAAATGGAAAACTTACAGGAATGGCATTTAGAGTACCAACAATAGATGTTTCAGTAGTAGATTTAACATGTAATTTAGAAAAACCAGCAACATATGAAGAAATATGTGAAGCAGTAAAAAAAGCATCTGAAAATGAAATGAAAGGTGTAATTGAATATGTAGATGATTTAGTAGTATCTTCAGACTTTATACATGATGAACACACATCAATATTTGATGCAAAAGCAGGAATAGCATTAACAGATACATTCGTAAAATTAGTAGCATGGTATGACAACGAATGGGGTTATTCAAATAAGCTAGTAGATTTAGCTATATACATGTCAACAAAATAATTTATGGGCGAGCATAGCTCGTCCATAGACACTAAAGAAGATTCTTCTAAAATTTTTTGAATAAATGCGAAAACAGAATAATTAAAAGAAGAATAGAGAATGACAAGCAAAGGAGGAAAGAGGATGAAAAAAACAATTAGAGATATAGACGTATCAAACAAGAAGGTATTAGTAAGATGCGACTTTAATGTGCCACAAGATGAAAATGGAAACATTACAGACAAAAGGAGAATATTAGGAGCTATTCCAACAATAAAATACCTAATAGAGCATAATGCAAAAGTTATACTATGTTCTCATCTAGGAAGACCAAAAGGAGAAGTTAAAAAAGAATTTTCTCTAGCACCAGTGCAAAAGGAACTTTCAAAAGAACTAGGAATAGAAGTGAAACTTGCAGATGATATAGTAGGAGAAAGTGCAAAAACACTTACAAAAGATATGAAAGAAGGAGAAATAGTTTTACTTGAAAATGTTAGATTTGATAAAAGAGAAGAAGCAAATGACCAAGAATTTTCAAGAGAACTAGCATCACTTGCAGAAATCTATGTAAATGATGCTTTTGGAACATCACATAGAGCACATAGCTCAACAGCAGGTGTTGCAGAATTCTTGCCAGCAGTATCAGGATTTTTAATAGAAAAAGAAATAAAATTCTTAGGAGAAGCACTAAATAACCCAGAAAGACCATTTGTATCAATAATAGGGGGCAAAAAAGTATCAGACAAAATATCTGTAATAAATAATTTGTTAGAAAAAGTAGATACACTTATAATTGGTGGAGGAATGGCATATACATTTTTTAAGGCAAAAGGAATGAATATAGGAAATTCAATTTGCGAAGAAGAAAAATTAGATTTAGCAAAGCAAATAATGCAAAAAGCAGAAGAAAAGAATGTAAAATTATTACTACCAGTAGATATACATGTAGCAAAAGAATATGCACCAAATCCAGAAAGCAAGACTGTAAAAGCGGAACAAATAGAAGACGGATGGGAAGGAATGGATATCGGACCAGAAACAATAAACCTATATGCAGAAGTACTAAAAACAGCAAAAACAATAATGTGGAATGGACCACTTGGAGTGTTTGAATTTGAAAAGTTTGCAAATCGGAACAAATGAAATAGCAAGAATAATTGGAAATCAAGACTCAGTAGTAGTAATAGGGGGAGGAGATTCAGCAGCAGCAATAGAAAAGGCAGGTTGCGCAGATAAGATGACACATATATCAACAGGAGGAGGAGCATCACTAGAATACCTAGAAGGAAAACTTTTACCTGGAATAGAATGTTTACAAGATAAATAAAGGAGAAAGTATGGAAAGAAGAAAAGTAATAGCAGGAAACTGGAAAATGAATATGCTTCCAAACGAAGCAATAGACTTTATTACAGAACTAACTCCACTAGTAAAAGACACAAAAAATGAAGTAATCCTTTGTGTACCATTTATAGACCTATTTTATGCACTACTCAATGTACAAGACACAAATATAAAAATTGGTGCACAGAATATGCACTTTGAAGAAAAAGGAGCATATACAGGAGAAGTTTCAGGGAAAATGCTAAAATCAATAGGAGTAGAATATGTAATAATAGGTCACTCAGAAAGAAGAGCATATTTTGCAGAAACAGACGAAACAGTAAACAAAAAAATAAAATCAGCCTTTGCAAATGACTTAAAGCCAATAGTTTGTGTTGGAGAAACTTTAGAACAAAGAGAAAAAGGCGAACAAGTAGAAGTAATCACAAAACAAACAAAACTTGCAATCGAAGGGCTAACACCAGAACAAGTGAAAAATACAATAGTTGCATATGAGCCAATTTGGGCCATAGGTACAGGAAAAACAGCTACATCAGATGATGCAAATACAAGTATACAAAAAATAAGAGAAGAAATAGCAAAAAACTATGGAAAAGAAGTAGCAGAATGTGTTATAATACAATATGGTGGTAGCGTAAAAAGCGAAAATGCAAAAGAACTATTTACAAAATCAGACATAGATGGTGGACTAGTCGGTGGAGCTAGCCTAAAAGCTGAAGAATTTGCAAAAATAGTAAATTATTAAAACATATAAAAAATAAAAGGAAAAGAGGACAAAAATCTAATGAAAGATAAACTGACCATGCTAATGATACTAGATGGATTTGGAATAAATACAGAAGAAAAAGGAAATGCAGTAAAACTTGCAAAAACTCCCAATATAGACAAACTTATGGAAACATGCCAAACAACAAAAGTTTACACTAGTGGATTAAATGTAGGACTTCCAGAAGGGCAAATGGGAAATTCAGAAGTAGGCCATACAAACATTGGAGCTCGGCAGAATTGTTTATCAAGAACTAACAAGAATTACAAAATCAATAGAAGAAGGAGACTTCTTCAGCATAAAAGAATTTAGTGACGCAATAGAAAATTGTAAAAAATATAATTCAAAATTACACATCATGGGATTATTATCAGATGGAGGTGTCCATAGCCATATAAGACATTTATATGGAGTGCTAGAAGCAGCTAAAAGAAAAGGATTTGAAGATGTATATATTCACTGCTTTATGGACGGTAGAGATACGCCGCCAGCCTCTGGAGAAATGTATATCACAGCATTAAAAGATAAAATTACAGAAAAAGGAATAGGCAAAATTGCTACAATATCAGGAAGATACTATGCAATGGATAGAGATAAAAGATGGGAAAGAATAAAACTATGTTATGATGCAATGGTTAATGGAGAAGGAAAGAAAGCAACAGACCCAGTTATAGCAATTGAAAAATCATACGAACAAGAAGTATTTGATGAATTTGTCGAGCCAATTGTTATGACATCAGCAGATGGAACACCAGTAGCTAAAATAGAAAAAAATGATTCAGTAATTTTCTTTAATTTTAGACCAGACAGAGCAAGACAAATAACAAGAACACTAGTAGATAAAAACTTTGACAGTTTTGAAACAAAAGACTTGAACCTATACTTTGTATGTTTCACACAATATGATGAAACAATGCCAAATGTACATGTAGCATTCAAGCCAACAAGACTAAGCAACACATTTGGAGAATATATCAGCAAAAAAGGAAAAAAACAACTAAGAATAGCAGAAACAGAAAAATATGCACATGTAACCTTCTTCTTTAATGGAGGAGAAGAAAAAGTATTTGAGCGGAGAAGACAGAATATTAGTACCTTCGCCAAAAGTTGCAACATATGATTTAAAGCCAGAAATGAGTGCATATGAAGTTACAGACAAACTCATAGAAGCAATAAAACAAGATAAATATGACAGTATAATACTAAACTATGCAAATCCAGACATGGTAGGACATACAGGAATACAAGATGCAGCGATAAAAGCAATAGAAACAATAGACGAATGCGTAGGAAAAGTAGTTCAAGCAGTTAGAGAAAAAGAGGGAGTAATTCTAATCACAGCAGACCACGGAAACTCAGAACAAATGATAGACTATAAAACAGGCGAACCTCATACAGCACATACAACAAACCCAGTACCACTAATACTAGTAGGAATGGATAATGTAAATCTAAAAGAAGGAAAACTAGCAGACCTAGCACCAACCATGCTAGATATTATGGGACTAGACAAACCAGAAGAAATGACAGGGGAAAGCCTTATAGTAAGATAAAACATTAAAGCAAATAGGAGGAACCCTTGAAATACCCACAAGATGTTAAAAAAATACATGAAGAAATTCAAAAAAAGATATTTTTAATGTTACCTGAAAAATGGGAAAAATTATGCCTTTATGCATCAATAATAGAAGGACCAAACCATCTTCAAAAAGGAGAAATGTTCTTCTATTATTACCCAAGAGGTATATTAAAGAAAAATCCAGTAAATGTATATGAAGTACCTAGAAAATTTGGAATAGACGAAAGCCAATACTTTAGATTTGCAGATGACTTATATGATAGTATAAAAAAACTAAAAAAAATGTGCATAGAAAGTGGAGAAAAACCATGGAGTAATATAACTATCATAATAGAAAATCTAAAATATAAAGAAATATATGGCTACGAAGATTTGTATGCAGGTGAATTTGGAAGTAAAGAAATGCGTATAATATGGACATACAAATATATGAAAGAACCATACGAAAGCTTTAACAAATCAGAAAGAGAAATAATAGACAGATATGAACAAACAGAAAAAAATCCACAAGTATTATTTGAATTACCAATATACTTAAAAGGTACAAATAAAAAATTAGATGAAATAAGAAATATTCAAAAAAAGCTGGAATTTGTTAGAGAAGAGACGATAGAAGAAATGGAATTTGTTAGTACACATATACCAAAAAGCCAAATATTAAACTCAGTTAAAATAAAAGTTTAAAACTTTTAAATAATACATAATTAAAGAAAGGAAGTTATCAAAATGAAAGAATACTTAGAAATTTTTAACGTAGAAGCACTAGAAGTGCTAGACTCTAGAGGAAATCCAACAGTACAAGTAACAGTAGAAACAGAGGATGGATATGTAGGAACAGCTCTAGTACCATCAGGAGCATCAACAGGAGCATTTGAAGCAGTAGAATTAAGAGATGGAGACAAATCAAGATACCTAGGAAAAGGAGTTTTAAAGGCAGTAGAAAATGTAAACACAAAAATAGCAGAAGCTCTTATAGGAATGAATGTATATGACCAAGTAGGAATAGACAAAATGTTAATAGAACTTGATGGAACAGAAAATAAAGGAGTACTTGGAGCAAATGCAACTTTAGGAGTATCTTTAGCTGTAGCAAAGGCTGCTGCTGCATCAGTTGGAATGGAATTATACAACTACTTAGGAGGACCAAACGCTAAAACAATGCCAGTTCCAATGATGAACATATTAAACGGAGGAAAACACGCAGACAACACAGTAAATATCCAAGAATTCATGATAATGCCAGTAGGAGCAAAGAGTTTCACAGAATGTATAAGAATGGCTACTGAAATATATCATACATTAAAGAAAGTACTAAAAGAAAAAGGACTAGCAACGGGAGTAGGAGACGAAGGTGGATTTGCACCAAACCTTTCAAGCGATGAAGAAGCACTAAAACTTATAGTAGAAGCAATTGAAAAAGCAGGATATAAACCTGGTGAAGAAGTACTACTAGCACTTGATGTTGCAAGTACAGAAATGTATGAAGAAGCTAAAAAAATAGGAAAAGAAGGATGCTACTATTTCTGGAAAACAGATGAAATAAAGACAGTAGACGAAATGATAGAATTTGAAGCAAACTTAGTAGAAAAATACCCAATAATTTCAATAGAAGATGGACTTGCAGAAGAAGACTGGGACGGTTGGAAAAAATATACTGAAAAGTTAGGAGACAAAATACAAATAGTAGGAGACGACTTATTTGTAACAAACATCAGGAGATTACAAAAAGGAATAGACTTAGGTGTTACAAATAGTATCCTAATAAAACTAAACCAAATAGGAACACTTACAGAAACATTAGATGCAATAGAATTAGCAAAGAAAAACGGCTACACAGCAGTAGTATCACATAGAAGTGGAGAAACAGAAGATACAACATTAGCAGATGTAGCAGTAGCAACAAATGCAGGACAAATCAAAACAGGTGCACCATGCAGAACAGATAGAGTTGCAAAATATAACAGACTACTTAATATAGAACATGATTTAGGAGAGTTAGCAATATATCCAGGACTAAAAGGACTAAATAAATAAGTAAAATAAATAAAAAAGCCCCCACCGACATAAATCGGTGGGGGTTTGCTTGAGGTACCTGCAACTTAGCAGGAAATGCTGGTCTTATCGCGCGGATGCACCATTAGGATACATGAATTGTGAGCTACGCTCGCAAGCAAACTCGAGCTGGAACTTATGCTTGTTGTGATGATGCATAGAACTGATGGGAATAGCCGCAGCAAACAGAGTCATGTCTTCATGAAAGATTGGCGTCAGCTTGAAAAATTTGACGTGAGACTCTTTGTCAGTCTTCTGCTCTTCGGAACATTCGAGACTGAAACGAACAGTCAAGGTGTTGTTAGAACGCAAGAAGACGCTGGGGTTGTGCCGCATAGCTTCGCGGAAAAGATCTTCTCTGCCATCCGTGATGCTCACGGTGATGTACTCCCTTTGAGCATGGCACAGATTGGCTAAGGTTGCCGGCTGAAAGACAAAAGTATTGTTGACCTTGTCAACATCGTAGAGAGACACCTGGAAACCAGTTGCATTTTGCTCAGTCATTGTTGTTTACCTCACTTATACATTTTGCTCCTCTTATGAGAGTGAGCTTATAATTATTATATCATAATTAAACATAATATACAAGCCCCCAGCCTAAAGATAGACTAGAGGGCTTCTGCCGAGGGATTTGGTTATGTTTCGAATGGAAAATAGTACAAGTTATTCCTTTGCGATTTGGGAGTGAGACGGGGAAAGAGGGGTAACGGTAACGTCAAGCAAGATAGTATAAACAATGGAGTTACCAACTACCAAAGGCTCTGTTATAGAGAGTCTTTTAAGTTCAGCTTCCCAGTCAAGTTCGCGAGAGGCAGGTACTGCAATAGTTAGCTCAAGTTTACCATCTAAATAGAGGATAATCTTAGAGGCATTGCTTACCATCCGATAAAGTACCTTGATATCACTTGTTACCTCGAAGGTAAGAGCAGGATATCCGTATGGAACTAAAGATGTGTCTTCAAGTATCACTGCTTCCTTTCCACTTAAAAAGGTTTTAGGGAGTACATGGTACATAACATTCCTCATTTCAAATTATAAGTCTTTCTTTTAAGAAAGCTAGCAATATTATAGCATGAACAAGCAAAGATTTCAACTATATTTTCATAATCGTTTTAAATTCCGTAATATTTTTTTAGCTCTTTCTACATCTTCAGTAGTTGCTGAACGTACACCATCTAATGGGTAGGTCTGATTAAGATTTTCCCATTTAAATTTTCCTAAATCATGATAAGGCAAAATCTCTATCTTTTCTACATTATTTAGCTTAGACAAAAACTCTTTTAACTGAATTAAATCCTGTTCGTCATCAGTAAAATTTGGAACAAGCACTTGTCTAATCCATATAGGTTTATCAATCTCATTTAAATATCTAGCAAAATCTAGTTCAAGCTCATTAGAAAAGCCGTACAAGCTCTTTAGATTTTGAAGGTACAATATGTTTGATATCTAATAAAAACAAGTCAGTGAGTGAAATAAGCTCTTCTAAAGTATCATTAATCTTAAACATACCAGAAGTATCAATAGCAGTATGAATATTATATTTTTTAAGTTCCCTAAAAAGATTAATAAGACCTTCAGCTTGAAGCAAAGGTTCTCCACCAGAAATGGTAACACCACCACCAGATTTAAAATAATTCTGATATCTCAAAATAGTATCAACTATCTCTGAAATTTCTACTTCATGACCACTCCTAATATCCCAAGTATCCCTATTTTGACAATACATGCATCTTAAATGACATCCGAGATAAAAAGATTACATATCTAATTCCGGGACCATCAACGGTCCCGGAAACTTTCTACAGAATGAACTTTTAACGAATTTTTAATATCCATTCTAAACTCTCCTAAATTTTTTCGTGAATTGTTCTATTAATTACATCAAGTTGTTGTTCACGTGTAAGTTTTACAAAGTTTACTGCGTATCCAGAAACTCTTATTGTAAGTTGAGGATAATTTTCAGGATGTTCCATAGCATCTAATAGTAGTTCTCTATCAAATACATTTACATTAATATGATGTCCTTCTTGAGCAAAGAAACCATCAAGCATATTAACTAAATTATCTACACGAGAATCTTCATCTTTACCAAGAGCCTTAGGAGTAATAGAGAAAGTATAAGAAATACCATCTTCTGAAAATTCATAAGGAAGTTTAGCAATAGTATTCATAACAGCAAGTGCACCATGAGTATCTCTTCCGTGAAGAGGGTTAGCACCAGGTCCAAAAGGTTCGCCAGCTTTTCTTCCATCAGGAGTATTACCAGTAGCCTTACCATAAACAACATTAGAAGTAATAGTAAGAACAGATAAAGTATGTTTAGAATTTTTGTAAGTTGTATGCTTTTGAAGTTTACCAATAAATTTTTTGATAAGATCTATTGCAATTTGGTCAACTCTATCATCATCATTACCATATTTAGGGAAATCTCCTTCAATTTCATAGTTAGTAGCAAGACCAGTTTCATCTCTAATTACTTTAACTTTTGCATATTTAATAGCAGAAAGTGAATCTGCAGCAACTGAAAGACCAGCGATACCACAAGCCATAGTTCTTAATATATCTTTATCATGAAGAGCCATTTCTAAAGCTTCATAAGAATATTTATCATGCATATAATGTATTGCATTTAAAGCTTTAATGTAAATCTTAGCCACATAATCCATCATAACATCAAATTTTTCCATAACTTCGTCATATTCTAGATATTCAGAAGTAATAGGAGTAAATTTAGGAGTTATTTGCTTACCAGATTTCTCATCTCTACCACCATTGATAGCATAAAGAAGAGTTTTAGCAAGGTTAGCACGAGCACCAAAGAATTGCATTTGTTTACCAATACGCATAGCAGAAACACAGCATGCAATACCATAATCGTCTCCCCAAAATCTTCTCATTAAATCGTCATTTTCATATTGAATAGAAGAAGTCTTAATAGAAAGCCCAGTAGTATAATCTTTAAATCCTTTAGGAAGTCTTGTAGACCAAAGCACAGTAAGGTTTGGCTCAGGAGCAGGACCTAAAGTTTCTAGAGTATGAAGAACTCTAAAAGAGTTTTTAGTAACTAATGTTCTTCCATCAATTCCCATACCAGCAATACTTTCAGTAACCCATACAGGGTCTCCGCTGAATAGTTCGTTATATTCAGGAGTTCTCAAGAATCTAACTAATCTAAGTTTCATAACAAAGTGATCCATTATTTCTTGAACTTCTTCTTCTGTCAAAGTTCCATTTTTTAAATCTCTTTCAAAATAAATATCTAAGAAAGTAGAGGTTCTACCAATACTCATAGCTGCACCATTTTGATCTTTAATTGCAGCAAGATAACCAAAGTATAACCATTGAACAGCTTCTTTAGCATTTTTAGCAGGCATAGATATATCAAATCCATACTTAGAAGCCATAACTTTAAGCGCTTCTAAAGCTCTTATTTGTTCAGAAAATTCTTCTCTTTCTCTAACTAAATCTTCAGTAAAGGTATCTCTATCAAGTAAGTCTAAGAAATGTTTTCTTTCAGCAATAAGAGCATCAACTCCATAAAGAGCAACACGTCTGTAATCTCCTATAATCCTTCCACGTCCATATCCATCTGGTAAACCTGTTAAAAGATGTGAACTTCTAGCAGCTCTTACATCAGGAGTATAAACATCGAAAACACCATCATTGTGAGTTTTTCTGGCACCATGAAAAACTTGCGCAGTATCAGGATCAACCTTTCTACCATAAGCTTCACATGATTTTTCAACTATTCTTATTCCTCCAAAAGGCATAATAGCTCTTTTAAGAGGTTTGTCAGTTTGAAGACCAACAATTTGCTCTAGGTTTTGGTCAATATAACCTGCATCATGAGCAGATATAGTAGATATAGTTTTTGTATCAATATCTAAAACACTACCTTCAGATGCTTTTTCTTTTTTATAAAGTTCTAAAACTTCATCCCATAGTTTTTTAGTTTTATCAGTAGCATTGGCTAAAAAAGAAGAATCCCCTTCATAAGGAGTATAGTTAGATTGAATAAAACTTCTAACATCAATTTCTTTTTGCCATTTTCCAGCTTTAAAATCTTGCCATTCGTCAAATTTCATAAAATTACCTCCATAAAAATTCTTTTTCTTAATTATTATACACAAAAATTACAAAAATATCAACATCAAAACAAAAACTACTTGCAAAAAATTACGAAAAAGATTGAAAAAAATTAAAAATAAGGAAACTTAAAAAATAAAAGAGAACAGTCAAATAATTTTATAATAGATATAACATATGCTAAAATTAATTTAAAAGAAATAAAAAAACAAATACAATATATATGTAATTCAAAGAGATATTTGTGGATTGATAAGATATTTGTGATATCAGGTAATGATGTCGAATTTGTGTGTAAACGAAATTAAGAGCCAACTGCGAACCAGACAGGGGTTCTCAACCGACTCTTAATTATTAACTTAATTATATATCAAATCAAGTTAATAATCAATAGTTTATACAAAAATTTAAAACAAATACTTGTAAAAAAACAAAAAACAATGTAAAATAGTATAGAAAACAAAGAGGAGGCAAAAAATGTTTCTTATAGTTGGACTTGGTAACCCAGAGAATAAATATAGCAATACTAGGCATAATGTCGGATTTGATACAATAAATGAAATTTCTAAAAAAAATAATATAGAAATAAATAGAACAAAATTTGAGGCACTATATGGTCAAGGCACAATAAATGGCGAAAAAGTCATATTATTAAAACCTCAAATGTATATGAATTTAAGTGGAATTCCAGTTAAAAAATTTAAAGATTTTTACAAAATAGAAGATAAAAAAATCATAATCATACATGATGACATAGATGTAGAAGAAGGTACAATAAAAATCAGAAAAACAGGCGGAGCAGGTACTCATAATGGGATGAAATCAATAGTTTCTGAACTTGGAAATAGAGAATTTTATAGAATAAAAATAGGAGTACGGAAAACCAGAAGAAGGTCAAGATTTAGCAGAATTTATCCTAAGTGGAATACAAGATAAAAGTAGAATAGAAAAAGCAGTAAAAAATGCCACAGAAGCAATAAATGAGATAGTTACAAATGGAATAGACATGGCAATGAATAAATTCAACTAAAAAAGAAGGGAATACAATTGAAAGAAATATTTATAAACAAAAAAGACAGCATTTCTAGAATAGTTCTTGTGGAAAATGGAAATGTAATTGAAAAATATGAAGAAAATGAAAAAAAGAAACGACTAGAAGGTAAGATATATTTAGGAAAAGTGCAAAATGTATTACAAGGCATGCAAGCAGCATTTATAGATATAGGAGAAGAAAAAAATACATTTATACATTTAAAAGATATATTGCCAAAAGTAAATGTTGTAAAAACTCCAAAAATGCAAGAAGAAAAAAACATAAAAAAAGTAATAAAACAAGGGGACAATCTCTTAGTACAAGTAAAAAGAGATGCAACAAATATAAAAGGGGCAAAAGTATCAACACATATCAGCCTTCCAAGTAGATATTTTGTAGTAATGCCAAATACAGACATAAGAACAATATCACAAAAAATAGAAGAGGAAGAAGAAAGAAAAAGGTTAACACAAGTAGTAGATGGAATATTACCAAAAAATTTTGGAGCAATAATAAGAACATCAGCAGAAGGAAAAACTAGAGAAGAACTAGAAAAAGACTTAAACCCAGTAATTAAGATATGGCAAGACATAGAAGGACAAGCAAGAAAAGCAGAAACCCCACAAGTTGTATATAATGGACAAACATTCATAGAAAAACTATTAACAGATTTAGTAGGCAAAGAAATAGAAAAAATAGTAGTAAACAACAGGGAGATAGCAAATAAAGTAAAGAAAATCATAGAAGTATTAGAAGAAAATATAGTATTAGAGTTAAGAGAGAATGAAAACATATTTAAGACATATGATATAGAAGAACAGCTAGAAAAATCAGAGCAAAGGAAGATATGGCTCAGATGTGGAGGGTTTATAACGATAGACAAAACAGAGGCACTAACAGCAATAGATGTAAACTCAGGCAGATATATAGGTTCAAAAGACTTAGAACAGACAGTATTTAAAGTTAATAAGGAAGCAAGTGAAGAAATAGCAAAACAGCTTAGATTAAGAGACATAGGTGGAATAATAATTATAGACTATATAGATATGAACGACGAAGAACACAAAAGACAAATCATAGAAAACTTAGAAGAAAACTTCAAAAAGGATAGGTCAAAAACGCAAATTATAGGCTTTTCAAAGCTTAATCTTCTAGAAATGACAAGAAAACATATGAAAGGAGGAGAATAAACATGCAATTTTTACCCTTTATCATAGGAGTAATAGTCCTATTTATAATACTAAAAATACTATCAATGCCAATGAAACTAATAATAAAATTTTTAGTAAATGCATTAATAGGTGGAGTAGTACTATACGTCTTAAATCTATTTGGAGTAGGAATAGTAATAAATTGGATAACAGCATTAATAGTAGGCTTCCTAGGAATACCAGGAGTAATAATAGTAGCAATCTTACAATTTGTACTACATGTAATTTAAAATATTGGAATTATACGTGCAGTAACAATGATTAAATCATTGTTACAATGCACGGCCCAACTAAAATACAAAATGCCAAAATAGTAATAATAACAGCAACAACTTTGTTATTATTTTGCTTATACTCATATACCGCATATCCAAGTGTTCTACTAAAAGCAAATATACTCAAAACTAATATAATAAAAAACATAATTCCCTCCAATCTATGAAATTAAATAACTAGAAACGACCTCAATTTTAGCATCTACTTTAAAAAATGCATTTTGAAAATTATCTAGCCAGTTATAATCCATCCATTGATCCCAAGTAGAAAAATATTTAACAGCATATCTGCCAAACAAATCTATATCAGTACCATATTCCTTAGAAACTTTGTACAAATAATTCTCAATTTCATGTTGTATATAAGAATTAGCATATTCCTCAACAAGATTTAAGTTGTCCTCTTCAAAAAAGTTAGAAGTCTTAGAAGCGGATAAAACCTTAGCATTTAAATGGACATTTGTTGAGATAAAAGGAGAACCATTAATAAGTTCTACACTATTTTTAGTCTTGTCTTCATAAGTAATATATAAATCAATAATAGAATTTTCATCAAAAGGACTAGGAACAGAGAGAATACACTCTTCCATTCTGTTAGTTAAAATTAAATGACACAGAGATTCCATTGCAGTAAGTTCTCCAACCAATACGTCTCCTTTAAACACAGCAAGTCCAACAACATCAATATTAGTAGAAGCATTACTACTTTCACCAGAGTTAGAAGTAGTTTCACCAGCAATAGTATCAGTATCAACAGAAGTAGGACCAGTTGGAGAAGAACTTGTATTAAGAGAAGTTACAGACCCAAGAATAGCAGAAGGTTCACCAAAACTGTCTGTAATTCTATCAAACATATCAGAAAGAGTAATATCAGCAGTATATCCCGTATATTTACTTGAAGTTGCAATTATCTCATAATACTTAGAAGTAATGCTCTCAATTTCAGACTTAGATTCAGATAAAAACTCATAGGCATCACAACGAGAGATAATAACGTTACAATCAGGTCTTGCCTGAACATTATTTATTAAAGTAAAGACAATATCAGAAATTCCGCTGTGAAGCAATTTGCTCAGAAATAACTAATACTTTACAATGTGACAAATTTAATTTTTTACTAATAAAAGCATTGCCAAGGCTTATGGCAGATTCTAAAGAAGAACTTTCAATTGTATCAATAACAGTATCAGGACCAGAAGAACCACCATCAGAAGTGTTTTGCGAAGGAATAGACAGCTGAAAGCTAACTTTTAAATCATTATTATCACCGAGTATCAATACCAATAGCAACAACATAAGCCATATCGCTTAAATTATTTCTAGAATAATATCCACTAACACCAAAACTTACAAGTATGATAGCAACAATTAATAAATTAATAAGCTTATGCAAAGTTAAACGCCTCCCTTCCTTAAACTCTTCCTTTTCTTGATATAAGCCCAAAGCAGAATAAAGACAGTAACAAAAAATACAAACATAATAGAAGAATATTTATAAATAGTTCCATCAAAGAAATTTACATCAGAAATACTTTGAGGAATAAGACTTATAATATATAAAATCCCAGCAAAGCAGAATATCATACCACTTTCATGTTTGATATTGGTAATCTTTTTAAAAGTTACTAAAGAAAAATGCATTGTAATAGCAAGATAATTAAATATAGACATTATCCAAATAAGTATAAATACAGCATCGATTCTTTGTATAAAAGTTCCAAAATTTGCTCTTCTAGATAAAATATAAATAGATAAAGTATTATTTATATTAGTTATAGAAGGAATTAAGAAAAGAAGAGAGACAATTCCAAGTAGTAAATATACAAAATATACTACAATTGATAAGCCACCAGCTTTTCTTAAATTCTTACCAGTGCCAATAAAAGGCATTAAAAATGGAGCAATAATCATACTACTAAATGCAAAAATATTGCCAAGTCCTGAGACAAATGTATCATATGCACCATATCCAAGTAGAGGCAGTGCTCTTTGAGGAACAAAGTTTGATGCAGATGATATGAATATAATAACCATACTTATAAGAATAATAGGCAAAGTAATTAAAGTAACTCTAGAAATTGACTTAAAACCAAACAAATTTGTAATTGCAGTTATAGCAATAAAAACAAGTATAACAAATTCTATATGAATGTCTGGAAAGTATATAAGAACTAAACTTTCGGCAAAGATTCTAATTATAAAAGCCGAAATAGTAAGAAAATATATACAACAAGCAATTCCAAAAACTCTTTTCAAAAAATTTCCTCCAGCATATTCACAAATGTCAATTAAATCTTTTCCGAGGGAATATATCAAAAACCTTAGAAGAAAAGTAAAATACTAGTAGAGAGATTACAAAAATATAGCATACATTTAGTATTGTTGCAGGACCAGTGCTAGAAATCATGTGATTTGGCATGTTTAGTATTATATGAGATATCATAACAGTTATAATGACAGAAGCAGCTTGTAATATGCCCATTCTTGTTTCTTTTTTTGATTCATTCATGACTTATAATAACCTCCTTTTAAAATTTCCATTGTCTACTAATTTTTTCTTCTTTTCTAGGTCTCTTTGTATTAAGGAAACTTCTTCTTTTCTCACGTTTCCATAGAGGGGACAAGAAGTATCCGACTACCATTATCAGTTGAAATAGGAGCATAAGGACTTAGGTACGAAACTCCGAAAGAATTTATATGTGCAAGTATTGTTATATGGAATATAAGGCAAAAAGCAATACCTAAAAATCCAGCTAAATATCCAACAATAATATATGCAAACCTGACTACACGGATATGGAAACTCAAAGAAAAGTCAGGTACAGCAAATGCGGTAATACCAGTAATAGCAACAATAATAACCAATATAGGGCTAACAATATTTGCAGTTACTGCTGCATCTCCTAAAATAAGTGCACCGTACTATGCCAATAGTTTGGCCAAGAGGTGCAGGAACTCTTACTCCAGATTCTCTAATTAATTCCAAAGACACTTCCATTATTAGCAACTCAAAAATAATTGGAAATGGAACATTACTCCTTGATGCAACTATTGCAAATAATAATTCAGTTGGAATTAGTTCTTGATGGAAAGTTGTTACTGCAATATATAAACCAGGTAATAATAAAGTTATAAAAAGTGCAAGCAATCTGATTATTTTGAGTAAATCTGCAAATACAAATTTTAAATTTCTATCCTCAGCAGAAGAAAGAAAATCTATTAATACAGCAGGAGCAACTAATGCATAAGGGGTACCATTTACTAAAATAGCGACTCTTCCTTCTAATATTAGAGAAGAAACCCTATCTGGCCTTTCTGACGAAAGCAACTGAGGAAGACTGAAGTTAGTATCTTCAATCAATTGCTCTAATTGACCAGATGATATAAGATAGTCTATTCCAAGATTAGCTAATCTATATTTTACTTCTTTTACTAATTTATCATTTACAACATTTTTTAAATAGCATATTGCAACTTGAGTATTGCTAATTTTGCCCACATTTGTTTCTTCAATTATAAATTCTTCATTATTTATAATTCTTCTTAATAAAGTAGTATTTGTACGTAAAGATTCAACAAAACCCTCCTGTGAACCTCTAATAATGTTTTCATTATCTGGAGGAGAAACTGCACGTTTTTCAAAGCCTTTAGCATCTATTAAAAATACAGTATCTATTGTGTCTATAAATAAAGCAGAAACACCAGCATTAACCTTTTTAGCGATTTCACTAAACTTATTTCCAGTACTGATATCATTTTGAGGTACTAAACAATCAGAAATATATGACACCAGGTCAAACTTCTTTACACGTCTTACAGTTACATTATTAGTAACAGCAGTACTAATAATATCAGGGTTATCAGAGTCTATATTAGAAAGATTTTTAATCATAAGAGGCTCTATAACAAATTTATTTATAGAATTGCTATCAATCATACCTTCAATATAAAGCAAGAATGCTGAGTACTGTTTTCCTTTTACATTTATAGCAAACTCACGAATTTTGATATCGCTATTTATATCAGCATTATATTTGTTTTTAATGAATTCTAAATTAACATCAAGAGATGGGAAAACATTATCTGGTGTATTTTGTTTAGTCAATATAGGAGATTTAGCGCTTTCAGTATCTTCTTCACTATTTGTAATAGTATCTACATCTTCACTGCTTGGGAGTACAAAATTATACTCATTTGGAACTTTATAGGCTATTAAATTAATAAATTTATCAAATATCTTCATAGTGATAGTTATTATTGCTCATAATTAGAAATATATTCAAAAAATGATTGATTTTTATATTTTATTGAAAAATAAAACTGGTAGCCTTAAACTACCAGTATGATTATTTATAATTTGCTTGATTAGAAACTAAATTACTTACAGTCTGTTCTAAAAATTTTACAGTATTTCCTAAATATTCATTATCATATATTTGGGCTTTTGCATAATTCTCAGTACTTGCTTGAGCCATACCCACAAAATTAGAATCATAAGCAATTTTTATAGTTACTGCTGCTAATATTATTAAAACTATTATTGTAATAACCAAAGCAACCAATGTAATTCCTCTCATACCTCTCATTTCTATTTTCCTCCTATGTTTTATAATTTTTCTACATTTGTTCCCCCTCTTGTTAAAACCTATACAAAACTATGTGGTGGGTAACAAATTTGGCTATACCATATCTCAAATTTAGAAATTTATCTCTTTAAATTAATTTTCTTTTTTATTATAGCATTAAACTTTTTATAAGTTTATCTATATTAACTTTTTCAATATCTTCTAAATTTATAACATTTCCTAAATTTATACTATTTGAAAGTAAATTATCATATTCTGCCTTTAAAGTATTATATTGATATTCAAAAAATGGTTTATACTTATCTCTTTTATTGTAATAATATGAGTTTAAATAATGTGCTGGATGCCTTTCTTCTTTTAAGCTTTCTCTTTTTGATAATCTATTCCAAATTGTTTCGAAATCTTTAGCAAATATATTAATTGTATAAGTTTCATATTCGTATTTAGTTATTAAGTTTTTTAAGAAATCTTTCCATTCTATTTTAAATGGTTTCTCTAGTATTATTATTTCATCCTCTCTTTGCATACATTCTTCTATTAATTTTTTATACATTTCTATTTTTAAATAGTACAAATGCTTTTTTTGTTCCTTATTTTTAAATCCTATAATATCATATATCTTTTCACTAAATTCATCATATGATAATAAAATACTGTTTTCTAACTTTTTATATAAAATTTGTGCAAGAGTGGTTTTACCTACACCACTAACACCTGTTATTATAATTAATTTTTTCATACTAAATTTAATTCCTTATAACTTACTATATTATGTTCTTCTAAACTCTTCCTTCGATAAAACTATTAAAACCTATGTGGTGGGTAACAACAGGGTAACAATTAAGTAGTATCACTCCCTATAAATACTGATATTATTGCATTGTTCTTTTAAATATTTACTCCTACTAAAATTATCAAAACTATTATTGCTATGATAAGTGCTACAAGAGTTATATATTATCATTAGTGTTCCTTTCTATTCTCATTAATATTGACTATATAATAATAGTATTATATAGAAAAAAAGTTTTTTTGTCAATGTGCAGCAAATTTTTGTTATAAAAATTCATAAATTATTGATAATAAATAGTGGTTATGCTACAATATTATGTATAAATTTGTAGAAAAGGAAATTATTATGAATTTTTGGAATAGAGATATATTAAAGATAGAAAAAGAATTAAATACAAATATTGAGAAAGGACTTAGTTCTGAAGAAGTCTCAAAAAAACGTGCAGAATTCGGAGTAAATGAGATTGAAGGAAAGAAAAAACAAAGTTTTATTATAAAATTTTTAAATGAATTTAAAGATTTTATGATAATTGTATTAATTATAGCCGCAATTGTATCTGGATATATTGGAATAAGAGAAGGAGAAGGTATTACAGATTCTATTATTATTTTAATAGTAGTAATAATGAATGCCATTATTGGAGTAGTTCAAGAAAGCAAAGCAGAAAAATCACTAGAAGCTTTACAAAAAATGAGTGCACATGTTACTAAAGTTATAAGAAATGGAAATATACAGATTATAGAAGCAAAAGATATTGTGGTTGGTGATGTTGTAATTCTTGATACAGGAGACTATGTTCCAGCAGACTTAAGATTAATTGAGACTGTTAATCTTAAAGTACAAGAATCAGCTTTAACACGGAGAATCCGTTCCAATAGAAAAGAATATCGAAACAATTCAAGATGAAGATGTAAATTTAGGAGATAGAAAAAACATGACATTTTCTTCTAGTATGGTCACATATGGAAGAGGGAAAGGTATTGTTGTCGGAGTTGGAATGCAAACAGAAGTAGGCAAAATTGCAGGTATGATAAATAATGTAAAAGAAACAGAAACTCCTTTACAAAAGAGACTAAACAGTTTAGGCAAGACTTTGGGAATAGCTTGTCTTGTAATATGTACAGTAATTTTCTTAGTAGGAATAGCTTATGGAAAAAATCCAGTAGACATGTTTATGACAGCAGTAAGCCTTGCAGTTGCAGCGATACCAGAGGGACTAGCAGCAGTATCTACAATAGTACTTGCAATAGGAATGCAAAGAATGGCTAAGAAGAATGCAATAGTCAAAAAACTTCCAGCAGTAGAGACACTGGGAAGTAGCTCAGTTATATGTTCAGATAAAACAGGAACACTTACACAAAACAAAATGACTGTAAAAAAAGTATTTTATAACTCAAAGTTATATAATCTAGAAGTAGCAGACAGAACATGTTTACTAGAAAAACTAATATATGCAAATTTACTTTGTAATGATACTAAAATTACAGAAGAGGGAGAGTTAGCAGGAGACCCAACAGAAACAGCACTTACTGCTATGGCATTTGATTTGGGCTTTGAACAAGAACATATATTAGAAAATCCTAGAGAAAAAGAATTACCTTTCGACTCAGAAAGAAAACTTATGACAACAGTAAATAAAATAGGAGAACAATATGTTGTATACACAAAAGGAGGAGTAGATGAATTACTCGCAAAGTGTACAGCATATGAAGCAGAAGAGGGAGTTAGAAGTGACTTAGAAGAATACAAAAAAGTAATATATAAAGCAAATGAAGAGATGGCTAAATGTGCATTAAGAGTATTAGCATGTGCATACAAAGTAATAGATAGAGTGCCAACTGATGAAGAAATGATGAATATTGAAAATGACCTTATTTTCATTGGCATGTGCGGAATGATAGACCCACCAAGAATAGAAGTAAAAGATGCAGTAGAAAAGTGCAAAAGTGCAGGAATAAAGACAGTAATGATTACAGGAGATCATAAAATAACAGCAGTAGCAATAGCAAAAGAACTTGGAATACTAGAAAGTGAAGAAGAAGCAATTACAGGAAGTGATTTAGAGAAAATATCTCAAGAAGAACTAACTAAGAATATAAGAAAATATAGTGTATATGCAAGAGTTTCTCCAGAGCATAAGGTAAGAATTGTAAACGCATGGAAATCAAATGGTGAAATAGTTGCAATGACAGGAGACGGTGTGAATGATGCACCAGCTTTAAAGACAGCAGATATAGGATGTGCAATGGGAAAAGTAGGCACAGATGTTGCAAAAGAAGCAGCAGATGTAATACTTACAGACGATAACTTTGCAACAATAGAGTCAGCAGTAGAAGAAGGAAGAAGAATATATGATAATATTTTAAAAGTAATACAATTCCTATTATCAAGCAACATAGGAGAAGTAGTAGTACTTTTCTTAGCAGTAATGCTTACTCCACTTTTTGCAAACTGGTTTGGAATATCAGACATATCAGGTATAACACCATTACTTGCAATTCACATTTTATGGGTAAACCTAGTGACAGATTCATTGCCAGCACTTGCATTAGCAGTTGACCCAGCCGAAAAGGATATAATGAATAGACCACCAAGGAAAAATACAAAAGGAATCTTTACAGGAGGAATGATATATAGAGTAGTATATCAAGGGATAATGATTGGTATATTAACACTTTTATCATTTGTCTTAGGCCTTGCTACAACAAAAGGAATAGCAGATGGAGAAAGAATTATGATTGCTCAAACAATGGCATTTATTGTACTTGCATTTTCAGAACTTGTACATGTTTTTAATGTAAGAAATAATGAAAAATCAATATTTAAAACAGGGATATTAAGTAATAAAAAATTATTACTTGCAATAGCAGTATCGAGTTTGCTAATCTTAGCTATATTGTTTGTGCCACAACTTAGAGAAATATTTAGCATTGCAGTATTACCTAAAGAAAACATATTTGAAGTAATAGTATTGATTATTGCACCATTAGTCATAGTAGAAATATTAAAATTACTTAAGATAAACACATTAAAAGGCAAAGAATAAAGGTGAAGAAATGAATGAAGAAGAACTAGAAAAGCAAATCGGTTTAGAAGAACAAGAAGAAATAACTGAAGAAATAGAGCAAGAAGAAAGCGAAAGTGGAGGAATAGTAAAAGAAGAAAGCAAAGAGTTAGAAGAAGCTAAAATAAGATACGAACTTGTAAATAAAAATGTATTTAAGAGAGATACAATATATAAAGTAGTTACTTTCGCAAGCCTTGCAATAGTAGTAATGGCAAGTTCTTCTATAGCAGGAATAATGTTCGCAAGTTCTTCTAAAAAAAAAATAGAGGAAAAGACTGAAGAAACTCCAGTTGTTGTGGAAGAGGAGAAAAAAGAAGTAAAACTCCCACAATATACAGAAGAAGCAAAAGAGAGAATGAAAACAATATATGATAATACAGGAGACGAAAAAATTGCATATTTAACATTTGATGATGGGCCATCTGAGAAAATTACTCCACAAGTATTAGATATACTGAAAAATGAAGAAGTTAAAGCAACATTTTTTCTGCTAGGTAGCAGAGTAGAACTCTATCCAGACCTTGTAAAAAGAGAATTCGAAGAAGGACATTATATAGCAAATCATGGGTATTCACATGTATATACAAGTATCTATTCTTCTGCACAAGCTGTTTTAGATGAATATAATAAAACAGAAGAAAAAATAAAAGAAGCTTTGCAAATACCAGAATATTCTAGCCATTTGTTTAGATTTCCAGGAGGAAGTGAAGGCGGAAAATACAAAAAAGTAAAAAATGATGCCAAAGGAGTACTAGAATCAAATAATATTGCATTTATCAACTGGAACTGCTTAACAAATGATTCTGTAGGGAAACCAACATATGAAAGCATAATAAAGGATTTCAAAATTACACAAAATCGGAAAAAACAAGATAGTTGTTCTAATGCATGATACAGGCACAAAACAACTTACAGCAGATAGTCTTTTAGAAATAATTACTTATTTAAAAGAACAGGGCTATGTTTTTAAAAACTTTTATGATATAATGGATTAAAAATAGAGATTTTACCAAGATTGTTGGGAAATTTTCTATAATATTAAAAAGGAGGAACAAGTTATGGCTTTAGTTACAACAAAGGAAATGTTTGAAAAATCAATGAAAGAACATTTCGCAATAGGTGCTTTTAATGTAAACAATATGGAATTTATACAAGCAATTGTAGATGCAGCAAAGGAGGAGAACTCTCCAGTAATTTTGCAAGCTTCATCTAGTGCAATCAAGTATGCTAGAATTAACTATTTAATGAAAATGGTAGAAGCAGCAGTAGAGGAAGCAAATATACCAATCGCTATGCACTTAGACCATGGACCGGATTTTGAAACTTGCAAGATGTGTATTGATGCAGGATTTACATCAGTAATGATAGACGGATCTAAATATGATTTCGAGGAAAATGTTAGAATAACAAAGCAAGTAGTAGATTATGCTCATGAAAGAGGAGTTGTTGTGGAGGCAGAACTTGGAAAACTTGCAGGAATAGAAGATGAAGTTAATGTATCAGAAAGTGATGCGATGTTTACAGATCCAGAGCAAGCAAAAGAATTTGTAGAAAGAACAGGTTGTGATTCTTTAGCTATTGCAATTGGTACAAGTCATGGGGCATACAAGTTCAAAGGAGAAGCTAAACTTAGATTTGATATATTAGAAAAAATAAGAGAAAAATTACCAAATACACCAATCGTACTACATGGAGCATCTACAGTAATTCCTGAATTAGTAGAGACTTGCAATAAGTATGGAGCAAATATCCCAGGGGCTAAAGGAGTGCCAGATGAAATGCTTCATGATGCTAGCACAAAAGGAGTATCTAAAATAAATGTAGATACAGACTTAAGACTTGCTATGACTTCTGAAATAAGAAGGGTATTTTCAGAAGAACCTTCTGCTTTTGACCCAAGAAAATACTTAAAACCTGCTAGAGAAAAAGTTAAAGAGACTGTTCAGCATAAGATTAGAAATGTATTTGGGTCTAGCAATAAGGCTTAATTTAGTTCTATAATAAAAAATACTTACTAGACTCTTAATGTAAAATATAATTAAAAAACATTTATATAAGAATGTAGAGACAAAAAACTCTACATTCTTTGCAATTAAATAACCTTATCCTTCATGGCCCTTTCAATTTTTCGCTCAGCATCTTTTTTTGCCATATCTTGGCGCTTATCGTACAATTTTTTACCTCTACCAATACCAAGTTCCATTTTAATAAAATTTCTCTTAAAATACAAACTCATAGGAATTAAAGAATATCCTTTTTGCTGAACTAATCCGAACCAACTTATTAATTTCTCTTCTATTCAAAAGAAGTTTACGAGAACGAAGAGGGTCTTTATTTTGAATATTCCCCTGCTCATAATTACTAATATGCATATTATAAACAAAAGCTTCACCATTTTTTATAGTAGCATAACTATCCTTCAAATTAACTTTTCCATTCCTAATAGATTTAATTTCAGTTCCAGTCAAAACAATCCCAGCTTCAATAGTATCAACAATCTCATAATTATGTCTAGCTACTGAATTTTTAATATATAATTCACTCATAAAGTAACTTCCCTTCTAAAACAAGCAAAACTTTTTATAGCATAGATATGCATTACCAAAAGATAGCTTGGCATTAATTAAAGTACAAATTTTAACAATATCAATTATAATACAAATTAAACAAAAAATCAATCAAATAACCTTGACAATAATTTCAAAATACTATAAAATATTTTTAATAAAAGAGTAAATTATGGAGGCACACCAAAATGAATAGAATTATAAAAATTTCCCTAATACTATTTGCGATGATAATCCTTGCAAGTACAGCAGTACAAGCAACAGGAATAGATATGAATCTATCAGGAAATACTAGTAATACAACAAACACAACTAATACTACAGATAACAATAATGTAGTAGATGACACAGTTCTTGGAGGAAATACTAATACTACAACAAATACTACTAATACAGCAGGTACATCAAATACAACTGGAACAACAGGAACTAGTCAAGAGCTTTCACAAGGTCAAATAGGGCAACCTACATCTAGTGCAGCATTGAGTTCATCTACTTTAGGAATATCAAATATAATAAACATTATCCTAATAGTACTTGGATTATTACTAATACTTCTAGGAATAGCAATACTAATTCGCTTACGTTAATACATATAAATTACAAAAACCCAAGAAATTAAAATTTTGCGATACAAAAATCAAAAAATTTTAATTTCTTTTATATTCTAGGAAAGTATATACATATAGAAATTGTTAATTCAGTTTTTTAATAGGAATTTTTTCTTGTATATTTTTATCATTTTTATGCAAAAATATAAGTAGTTATAGAAAACTTAAAATTTAGAGAGGAGAA
This sequence comes from Clostridia bacterium, assembly GCA_022791835.1. GTDB lineage: Bacteria > Bacillota > Clostridia > TANB77 > CAG-508 > JAAWPK01. The sequence continues at coordinate 26,299 of JAAVZW010000026.1, forward strand.
AATGATTAAAATGACAAAGAAATTAGTTATAATACTTTCAATATTTTGCCTTGTAGTACTTACATCAGGAGCAGTTTTTGCAACTAATATTACACATGATGTAGAAAATACATTAAACGGAGCAAAAAATGGAGTACAAAATATGGTTCAAGATACAGGAAAAGCTATGGAAGGTGCAAAAGACGGCGTTGGTGACATGATGAATAATGCAGGTAAAGGTATGGAAAATATGGCTCGTGGCGTAGGAAATGTTGTTGAAGGTACAAAGAATGGAATAGAGGATATGCTGCATGAAGGTACAGATGACGTAAAGGACATGGGAAGAGATACAAAAACAGACGTACAAGGAACTGAAACAAGAGGAACGGATGCTTATACAGCAATAAGAACAACAGCTGCTGATGCTATTAATGCTACAAATAGAACAAATAATATAACTACTTGGGTAATTTTGGCAGTAGCTTGTGCTATAGTTGCTTTATTAGTTTGGTATTATGGAACACAAACTAATAATAAAGACAATTATTAATAGGTTAGACATGGAAAATAAGTTGCAAAAAAGGAGGATATAGATTTTTTTATACTCTCCTCTTTTGTTAATTTACTGCTTGGATGTCGCATTTTCGCTTTCTCTATTTACTTTATTAATATTTTGAGATATAATGACATAGTATAAATAATGGAGGAGAGCATATGAACCAAAAATTAGAAGAATTTAATAAGTATTTAATAGAGAAAAATGTTGCAATCATCGGATTAGGAGTTAGCAATTTGCCTTTGCTTAAGTATATGAACAAGAAAGGAGCAAATGTTACTGTATTTGATGATAGAGAAGAGACTAGTATTCCAAAAGAAGCTTTACAAGAGGTTCAGAGGTATGATATTCCTCACTTTTTTGGGAAATCTTGTCTAGACAATCTTAAAGGTTTTGATATTATATTTAGGTCGCCTAGTTGTATGCCTACTAAGAAAGAATTAGTAAAAGAAGAGACAAGAGGAGCTATTGTTACTACTGAAATTGAAATGCTTATGAAACTATGTCCAGGAACTGTAATTGGAGTTACTGGTAGTGACGGAAAGACTACTACTACTTCTATTATATATGAAATTGTTAAAACAGCAGGCTATAAATGCTATTTGGGAGGAAACATTGGAACTCCATTATTTACTAAGTTGGGAGAAATGGAAGAGAAAGATATTGTGGTGCTAGAACTAAGTAGTTTTCAACTCATGAATATGAGTGTTAGTCCTAAAATATCTGTTATTACAAATATTTCGCCAAATCATTTAAATGTACATAGTTCATATGAAGAATATATAGAAGCAAAAGAAAACATATATAAACACCAAGATAGAGATGGGATTGTAGTTTTGAACTACGATAATGACATTACAAGAAAACTTGCAAAAAAAGCAGAAGGTCAAGTTGTACTATTTAGTAGAAAAACTAAACTAGAAGATGGTATTATTGTTGATGGAAATATGATAAAAGAATGTAACGACAGAGTAAGAAGACATGTTATAAGCTCTGAAAATATACATTTAAGAGGTATGCACAATTATGAAAATATATGTGCTGCCATTGCTGCAACTAAATCATTAACCGATATTGATACACAGATAAAAGCAATAAAAAATTTTAGAGGAGTAGAGCATAGAATAGAATTTGTAAGAGAAATAGAAGGTGTAAAGTGGTATAATGATTCAATTGGTACTAGTCCAACAAGAACAATGGCAGGATTAAGTTCATTTGAAGAAAAGATTATCTTGATTGCAGGTGGATATGACAAACATTTAGACTATGAACAACTTGCAAAACCTATTTTAGACAATGTTAGGGTGCTAATATTAATGGGGCAAACAGCAGAAAAAATATTTGTAGAAGTAAAAAAAGAAAGTGAAAAAGAACGGAATAGAAATATCAACATATATGTGTGAAACACTAGAGGATACTGTAAAAATGGCAAAGAAAGTTGCTAAACCACGGCGAAGTAGTATTATTTTCGCCAGCAAGTGCAAGTTTCGATATGTTTAAAAACTTTGAAGAAAGAGGAAAAAAATTCAAAGAAATAGTAAACAATATTTAATCACAAATACAAAACCTCCTGAATATATATAAAATATAAAGGAGGCTTTTTTTATGTTTAATAGCTATGAAGAATATATGCAAAGTGTTTTAGGAATGAATCTTCCGAATACATATGCAAATAAGACAAATGAGTATTATGAACCAAGGATGATGGATATGAATATGCAGGATGTAAATAGATTATATCCAGAAATATATGGAATTGTATATCCAATGGTACAAACAGCATGCAGTAGAAGAAATATTACAAGAATAGACGAAATGCAAATTAATGAGATGGTAGACGAGATTTATACAGCATTAGAGCCAAGAGAAGAAGAGAGACAGAGTTCGGAAGTGGCACAAAACTTAAGAAACGGAGATGTAAAAAATCCGAGAGTAAAAGAAACAAGAGATACTAGAAGACCTAATAATAATTATTTATTACGAGATTTAATAAGAATACTCTTAATAAGAGAATTACTTCAAGGAGGATGGCAGGGAAATATGCCAAGACCACCAATGGGTGGGCCAGGCGGACCTGGAGGAAGACCTCCAGTTATGAGACCTCGGATATATGGGAATGTTTTAAAATTGACATAAAACTTGCAAAAAATAGAAAAAAATGTTATAATTATGTTAATATGTCTAAATGACATTTTTTATACATGTTCCTATAAACTTACAAAGACACACTTTATGAGAAAAGGAGAAGAAAATGTTAGCTATTAAAGCAACTTTGGGTGTTGTAGCTATTATGCTTTTGTTTATAGCAAACAGAGTGCATTTTGACTACAACTGTGGATTTCACACATTGGGAGATCGGTTTCTTGACGTACTAGGTACTGTTTCTGGAATTGCATTTTGTGCATTACTAGCAAATGAAAACCGCACATTGTATGTAATACCACAAATCGCATTTTTCATTTCCGCATGTATGTTGGTAAGACATAAAACAAGAAAAAAGTTCTGCGTTCCGTTTTGGAAAACGGCAAAGATTGCAATTCTTACATTTATAATCTTTGGAGGAGCAGGGTATACAATCGAAATAATGAATTTGCTCCAAAACGCAGGCGAAGAGGAGAAAGCTATAATGATTATAGGAACTGCTATGTTTATAATTATTGTGCTTGTCTCCATGACTAACTGCATATTTGGTCATATCCTTAATGAAAGGCGGGTGCGCAGTTACTATTATTAAGGAGATGCACCATGAATGAAAAAGAGAAAAGAAAGATAATCGCTAACACAAGAAACGAAGATAGTAGCTAAGTATATGCTAGCTACTATCTTCTTAATTTAGAAAATATTAGTTTTGTTTTTTAATAAATAATAAAGGTAGAAGCATAAGCCCCTACCTATAAATCTATAATTAGCAACATTCAGGTTTGCAAGGTTCTTCTTTTATATCACAAGGATTTTTTTCAATACACATATCACATGCATCCATTTTAATACCTTTTAGACATTTACCTTTTCTAGAACCTTTTGCACAAAGCTTGAAAGTTCTAATTTTGCTAGCCCAAACGTCGATAGCATATTTTTTATCTGGACATAGAGGACCAAATACGAATTCACCATATTCATCTGTGAAAGTATGAGAAACAGGTTTTCTAATTTCTTCGCCTTTTTCACAATCTAATTCTATAAGCTTTACAACAGCATCGCATACAGGTTCATGATAACAGTCTTTTACTATACCATATATTACGTTACGATTATCTTCTGGTAAATTTATTTCTATATCAAATTGTTTGCCTTTTTCGATGAAACCATCAACTTCTACGATAGGGCATTTTTCATTATTATTTGTATATTCCATAATAGTTTTCTTCCTTTCTTTATTTTTATATAGTAGGAATTTTTGCTACATAAGTAGTGAAAAGCTCCATACTAGATAATTATTGCGAGTATTACAATGATTTATAATTTAGTCATTGTTAATTCGACTTTAAGCTATTTGCTTAATAATATATAGTATGCAAGATTTGTAATTTTGTTAAAAAAATTCTCAAAAAATGTTGAAATTGTGTTAATGATATAATATAATCAATAAAATGTTTGAAGGGAGAATATAAAATGAAGCATGTATTAAGTAGCCATCAATTTACAAGAGAAAAACTTGAAGAAATCTTTGACCTAGCTGAAAAGATTAAACAAAATCCTAAGGAATATGAACATAAATTAGATGACAAAATGATTGCGATAATGTTCTATGAACCAAGTACAAGAACAAGACTATCTTTTGAAACAGCAGCTCAAAAGTTAGGAGCAAAAATTATTACAACAGAAAATGCAGGAGAATTTTCATCAGCAGCAAAAGGTGAAACTATAGAAGATACAGTAAAAGTTATTTCAGGATATGCAGATGCAATGGTAATAAGACATAAATCCGATACATCAGCAGAACAAGCTGCAAGTGTTAACAAAATTCCAATTTTAAATGGAGGAGCTGGAAAAGGAGAACACCCAACACAAGCATTATTAGATCTTTTTACAATTAGAGAAAAATTTGGAAAAATAGATGGAACAAGAGTTGCAATACTTGGAGACTTACTATATGGACGAACAATACATTCATTATTAAAATTATTATCACTATATGAAAATATAGAGGTATATGGACTTAGTAAAGAAGCATTTGCACTTCCACAAAAATATATAGACATGTTAAAAGAAAGAAATATAGAATATAAAAAATGCACAAGTTTTGAAGAATTACCAAAAGATATTAATGTAATATATCATACAAGAATTCAGGCAGAGAGATTTGAAGGAGATTTTGGCAAAGAAGAATTTATAATAGATAAAAAGGTATTAGACACATTTTCAGATAATACAATTCTAATGCACCCATTACCAAGAGTAATAGAAATAGCAGTAGATGTAGATGATGATCCAAGAGCATATTATTTCAAACAAGCACATAATGGTCTATATATACGTATGGCATTATTACTTGATGTATTTGATAGAGTATAGATAAATTAAAAAGTAAAGTTAATAAAAATTTAACTTTGCTTTTTCTATTTTCTATGATAGAATAAGGCATATAAATAAATAGGAGGTATTACCTTGGAATATAACAAAGAAGGATATGTAAAATTACTAGCAAAGACTTTTAAAAACGAAGATGAAGTATTAGAAGAAATTATAAATTTAAAGGCTATACTTGAGCTTCCAAAAGGTACAGAAGTATTTTTAAGTGATGTGCATGGAGAATATGAGCCTTTTATACATGTACTAAATAACGGAGCAGGCAGAATTAGAAACAAAATAGACTTAAGTTATAAAGGAACACTATCTTTAAAAGAAAGAAATAAGCTTGCAACTCTTATATATTATCCAGAGGAAAAACTTAAACAGATAAAAGACAAGAAAGAAAATACAAAAGAATGGTATAAAGATGTAATATCAAGATTAATAGAAATATGTAGGATGGCTGGTGGAAAGTATACTCGTTCTAAAGTTAGAAAATCTATTCCAAATTTTAAATATATCATGGATGAACTTCTACATGCACCAGAAGATGTAGGAAACAAAGCAGAATACTATGAAGCAGTTATTGAGTCAATTATAGAATTAGGAATTGCAGATGAAGTAATAATTTCAATTTCAGAAGCTATTAAACAAATGTCAATTGACCATTTACACATTGTAGGAGATATATATGATAGAGGTATACATCCAGACTATATATTAGAAAAACTTATGCAATTCCATAGTGTAGATATAGAATGGGGAAACCATGATATACTTTGGATGGGTGCAACTCTTGGTAACATGGCATGTATTGCAAATGTGATTAGAATATGTGCAAGATATGGGAATATACGTATTTTAGAAGATACTTATGGAATAAATATGAGACCACTTTCGATTTTTGCACTTGACACATACACAGAAGTACCACCCAAAAGACTACTACCAAGAGAACTAGATTATAATAAATATAGTGAAAGCGACAAGATTATTCTTGCGAAAATTCAAAAAGCAATTGCTGTAATCCAATTCAAAATAGAAGGACAGCTAATTAAATCACATCCAGAATATAACATGAATGATAGATTACTTCTAGATAAAATAGACTATGAAAAAGGAACAGTAAATATTTGTGGAATAGAATATGAACTAAATGATACAAATTTTCCTACAATAGATAGAGATAATCCATACAAATTAACAGATACAGAGAAAGAACTTATAGAAAGATTGAGAGAATCTTTTATGGAAAGTGCGACTTTAAATGAACATATAAAATTTTTATATGCAAAAGGTGCAACATATAAGATTTTTAACTCAAATTTACTCATGCATGCTTGTATACCAATCAATGAAGATGGAAGCTATACAAAAGTAACGCTATTAGGAAAAACATTTGGTGGAAAAGAATACTTAGACCACTTAGACAAAGCCATAAGAAAAGCATATTTTGAAGGAGAAAAAGAATCAGCAGACTACATGTGGTATCTATGGTGTGGTAAAGATTCGCCTTTCTTTGGAAAAGATAAAATGACAACCTTTGAACAATATTTTATAAATGATAAAGCATCTCACAAAGAGCATAAAATACCATATTATGAGTATATAACAAAAGAAGAGTTTTGTTGCAAAGTATTAAAAGATTTTGGAATAAAAGAAGAATTTTCACACATAATAAATGGTCATGTTCCAGTCAAAGCAAAAGATGGAGAAAGCCCAGTCAAGGCAAATGGAAAACTATTGGTAATAGATGGAGGATTTGCGAAAGGATATAGAGAAAAAACAGGAGAAGCGGGCTTCATACTATCATACAATTCATATGGACTTATGCTTAATGCAAATAAAACATTTGAAAGTATACAAAAGGTTATAGAAACAGAGGATGAAGTTCCGACAGAAATAATGGTAAGCGACCAAATATTAGAAAGAAAAAGAGTAGGGGACACAGATATAGGAAAAGAATTAAAAGAACAAATCGAATGTTTAGAAGAATTACTTGGATGGTACAGAAAAGGGAAGGTGTGAGATATACCTAACGTAGACTAAAGATTAAAAATGAAAATGTAATAAAAAAGTAATGAAAATGTAATAAAAAAGTAATGAAAAAGTAATGAAAAAGTAATACTGAAATGATAAAATAAATCTATAAAATAATTTTTTGGAGGGAAAAATCAAATGAAAAAAATTACGAAATTAACAGTATTAATGCTAATATTAACAATGATAATGTTAGTAATTGGAGTAACGACAGTAAAAGCAACAACATCAGATCCAGATGCAACAATAGAAACAGAAGAAGAACCAATTTGGTCAGATAAAAATAAAGTAAAATTGGAAATTAAAGAAAGTAACTCTAATATGAACTATAATCTACATGTGACAGGCCTTACAAGTAAGAATGCTGAAGGATTTTCTATAACTTGTCATGTATTTATATCTAATAAAACAGCACCAACAGTAAAATATGATTCTAAAGGAATTCCAGAAGGTGGCATTATAATAGGTGCACCTAATTATTATACCAATATTACACCATATTTTGAGAAAGCAGGAGATGTTTATGTTACTTTGGTAGAAACTCAAATGAGCAGTACATCAAGCCAAATGATAAGTAAAGAACTACTTACAGCACACAAAATAACAAGACCATCATTAAAGCCATTAGGATTAAGAACAACAGGTTTTTTCTTTGAAGAAGACACTAGCGTTCATGTAAATTTGAGTGAACCAATGGCAGGTTTAGATAATGGAGCTAAAATAAATGTAAAAATTGGCAGAATTACAGATAAAGACATTCTTAGAGCTATACAAAAAAATGAAAATGGTGCTTTAACAAAATTACTTAATTATGCCAAAAAAGCAGATAAACTTTATGAAGGAACATTTGATAATACACAAAAAAAACAAAAATCTATTACTCATGAGTTTACTGTAGTTGATGGTGCATATTATTATGTGTATATGTCAGTTGGTGGAGAATTTTATCCTATAGAAGATGTATCATTATATCAAGGAATGGTAAGTCCTGCCATTGGAAATAACTTACATGATTATCTTTCAGATAAATTCAAATGGAACATAGATGATGAAGAAGAGCCAACAGAACCTATACAACCACCAAAGCCAACAGAACCAACAACGCCAACAGAACCACAAAAACCAGATAATACTGTGTTACCAACAGGAAAATTACCACAAACAGGACAATCTATAGCTTTAGCAGTAATAGTAGCAGTAATAGCAATAGTAGGAGTGGTATTTGCAGTAAAAGCCAAAAAATATAAAATATAACATTTGAAAATGACCTTGATAAAAATAAAATGTAGATAATAAATATAAAGTGAACCCAAATTATTAGACAAAATAAGTTTAATAGGGAGGGTTCATTTTATGTCTAAATGCTCAAGTTAATTTAAACTAAAAGTATAGAACTTATCATTTAGAAATTGTTAAATAAGTTTTTTATGTTTTTTTGAAGAAACTATTTAATTTTTTCAAAAAGCCTTGACATATTTATAAGAACGTCGTATACTTATAACATAATTTGTTTATATAAAAGAATCAAAAAATTCAAATCAATTTAATGTTAATTTATCATTTATTAACTTAGATTCAAAAAATCTTTAGGAAACCTCCTAAAAAATCAAAAAAACAAATAAAATCATACTATTTTAAAATTATATATTGCAAAAACCTATATGTTAATATATAATTGGAAAGGAAATAAAAATGAAGAAAACATTTAAGAAATTTACAAAAACAGTTAGAGACAAAAGAGAGGAGGTACAATCAATGCGTATGAAAATATTAAAAAATCTATCACAAAAAGTAGAGAGATTAGAAGAAAAGACAGATAAAATACAGCAAATATTGGTAGATATGCAAACACAAGCAAAAATGGATAGAGAATTTACATTCGCAAAATTTGGACAAATAGATGAACGACTTGACAATATGGAAACTCAAGCAAAAGAAGACAGAGAGCGTATATTTGCAAAATTTGAACAAATAGATGAACGATTTGACAAACTAGAAACTCAAATAAAAGAAGATAGAGAGTATACAGCTACAGAATTCGAGCAAATAGATAAGAGATTTGATAATTTAGAAAGTCAAATAAAAGAAGACAGAGAGCGTACAGCTGCAAAATTCGAGCAAATAGATAAGAGATTTGACAACCTAGAAAGTCAAATAAAAGAAGACAGAGAGCATACATCTGCGAAGTTTGAAAAAATAGAAGACCTATTAATAGAGATAATTACTAAATTGGATGGAGAAGAAATAACTCGAGGAGTACGACTAAAAAAGTTACTCTAAAAATTAACTTGAAAACAAACAAAATCTATGATAAAATAATGCACAAAGAAGCAAAGAAAAGAGAAACTAAAATGGAAATAATTCAATTCAAAGAAGAAAAAATATTCATAGATAAAGTAAAAAAAATAAATAAAAATACAAACCCAACATACTATATCATGACTATGGGTTGCCTTTTGAATGAAAATGACAGTGAAAAATTAAGTGGAATGATAGAAGAAATGGGTTATATAAAATGTGAAGACCCAAAAAAAGCAAATTTAATAGTATTTAATACATGCTGTATTAGAGAAAATGCAGAAGAAAAGCTTTTTGGTAAACTTGGCGAATTAAAAAAATATAAAGCAGAAACTGGAGCAATTATTGCTATCGGTGGATGCATGATGCAAGAAGAACATATTACAGCAAAACTAAAAAAGAGCTATCCATATTATGACATAATTTTTGGTACACACACAATTAATAAATTTCCAGAAGACTTATATAAAATTTTATCAAAAAAACAAAAAATAAAAGATATCCTAGACATAGAAGGAGACATTTATGAAGGACTTCCAATTAAAAGAACAGATAAAACAAAAGCATTAGTTACAATCATGTATGGTTGCAATAATTTTTGCACTTATTGCATAGTCCCATATGTAAGAGGAAGAGAAAGAAGTAGAAATCCAAAAGATATCTTAAAAGAGATAAATGACCTAGCAAAAGACGGTTGCAAAGAGATAACTTTGCTTGGTCAAAATGTTAATTCATATAATGGAGGAGAAGGTTATACATTTGCAAAATTACTTCAGGAAGTAGAAAAAATTGAAGGCATAGAACGTATAAGATTTATTTCTCCACATCCAAAAGATTTTACAGACGATGTAATAGAAACAATAGCAAATAGTAAAAAAATCTGCAAAATATTACATTTGCCATTACAATCAGGCAGTACAAATATATTAAAAAGAATGAATAGAAAACACACAAAAGAAAGTTTCCTAGAATTAGTAGAAAAAATCCAAACAAAAATCCCTGATGTAGTACTATCAACTGATATAATAGTAGGTTTCCCAGGAGAAAAAGAAGAAGACTTCAAAGATACATTAGATGTAGTTGAAAAAGTAAAATTTGAGCAAGTTTTCATGTTTATTTACTCAAGAAGAGTGCGGAACACCAGCAGATAAAATGGAAGACCAAATACCAGAAGAAATAAAACATGAAAGATTTGATAGACTAAAAAAATTAGTAGAAAGCCAAGTCGCAGAAAATAATGCAAAATATATAGGAACAAAGCAAAAAATAATAGTCGAGGGTAAAAGCAAAAATAATGAAGAGATGTTAACACGGAAGAACAGAAACCAATAAAGTAGTAATCTTTAAAGGAGACAAAAGCCTAATCGACCATAGTATAGAAGTAGAAATAATAAAAGATAGGTTATGGTACTTAGAAGGAAAAATATAAGAAATAAAAGGAAAACCAAATAAATTCAAGGAGGAGCAAAAATGGCAGAATACACACCCATGATGCAACACTATTTAGACACAAAAGAAGAATACAAAGACTGCATACTATTTTATAGATTAGGGGATTTTTATGAAATGTTCTTTGAAGATGCAAAAACAGCTTCAAGAGAACTAGAAATAACCCTAACAGGTAAAGACTGTGGTCAAGAAGAAAGAGCACCAATGTGCGGAGTACCATTTCATGCAGCTAACATGTACATAGCAAAACTAATAGAAAAAGGCTACAAAGTAGCAATTTGCGAACAAATAGAAGACCCTAAGAAAGCAAAAGGAATGGTAAAAAGAGACGTAGTAAGGGTTGTAACTCCAGGTACATTAGTTGAAGATAATTTACTAGAAGAAAAGAAGAACAACTACATAATGTCAATTTATAAAGAAGGAATATTTTTCGGAGTAGCAGTATGTGATATTTCAACAGGGGAATTTTTAGCAACACAAATAAGAGAAACAAATAACTTCACAAAACTTCTAGATGAAATTGCAAGATATTATCCGGCAGAAATAGTAACAAATGAACTGTTATACTCATCAGTAGAAGAAATCAGTAAAATAAAAGAAAGAATAGAAGCATACATATCACATCAAACAGACGACAATTTTGACCAAGATACCAAAGCAATAATGGAAAAATACGAAATTACAGATGACAAAGGACACAAACATGAAGATTTACAAGGAAAAGAATTTGTAGTCTCAGCAATAAATGGCTTATTAAAATATATTAAACAAACCCAAAAAATCGAAATGGAACACATAAACACAATAAAAATATATAATACAACAAAATACATGTCACTAGACATATCAGCAAGAAGAAACCTAGAATTAATAGAAAGAATGAGGGACAAAAGCAAAAGAGGTACACTACTTTGGGTACTAGACAAAACAGCAACATCAATGGGTGGAAGACTACTAAGAAGATGGATAAATGATCCACTAATAGACACTAAAGAAATAAACCAAAGACTTACAGCAGTCGCAGAACTTAAATCAGATATGATATTAAAGGATGATGTAATAGAAACATTAAAAAAGATATTCGATATCGAAAGAATTGCAGGTAAAATATCATATGGAAATGCAAATGCTAGAGATATGCTATCACTAAAATCTTCAGTAAAGAAACTACCAGACCTTAGAAAACTCCTAGAAAACACAAAATCAGAACAATTAAAAGAAATATATCAAAACATGGACGAACTTAGTGATATATATGAACTAATTGAAAAATCAATAATAGAAGAGCCTGGAATAACAATTACAGAAGGAAATATAATAAAAAAAGGATATAACGAAGAAGTAGATAAACTAAAATCAGCTAGCACAGAAGGTAAAAATTGGCTAATAAATTTAGAAGCAAAAGAAAAAGAAGAAACAGGCATAAAAAACCTAAAAATAAGCTATAACAAAGTATTTGGGTATTATATAGAAGTAACAAAATCAAACCTAAAACTAGTACCAGAAAGATTTGTAAGAAAGCAAACACTAACAAATGGAGAGAGATATATAACAGAAGAACTAAAAGAAATAGAAGATGCAATTTTAGGTTCACAAGAAAAATTAGTAGACTTGGAATATAAGCTATACTTAGAAATAAGAGATAAGATAGCAAAAGAAATCCCAAGGATACAAAAAACAGCAGAAATAGTTGCAACACTAGATGTACTTTCTTCATTTGCAAATGTAGCAGAAGCACAAAACTATGTAATGCCAATAGTGGATAATAGCGGAGAAATAAATATAGAAGAAGGAAGACATCCAGTAATAGAAAAAATGCTATCAGCAGGAGAATTTGTACCGAACGACACGTACATGAATAAAAGTAGCGATAGACTTCGGAGTAATAACAGGACCAAACATGGCAGGAAAATCAACCTATATGCGACAAGTAGCATTAATTACACTTATGGCACAAATTGGTTCATTTGTCCCAGCAAAATATGCTAAAATAGGAGTAGTAGATAAAATTTTTACAAGAGTAGGAGCATCAGATGACCTAAGCATGGGACAAAGTACATTCATGGTAGAAATGATGGAAGTAGCAAATATACTAAAAAGTGCAACATCAGATAGTTTAGTAATTTTAGATGAGATAGGTAGAGGAACTTCAACCTATGATGGACTTTCGATTGCATGGGCAGTAGCTACTTTCATGGCAGACAAAGAAAAATGTGGAGCAAAAACACTATTTGCGACGCACTATCATGAACTTACGAAATTAGAAGAAATAATAGAAGGAGTAAAAAACTACTCAATAGCAGTAAAAGAAAAAGGAGAAGATGTAATTTTCCTAAGAAAAATAGTAAAAGGTGGAACAGACGAAAGCTATGGTATACATGTAGCAAAACTTGCAGGAGTTCCAAAAGAAGTATTGAGCAATGCAAGAGAAATATTAAAAAATCTAGAAAGAAAGAGCATGCTAGGCGAGAAAAATATGCAAAAGGAAGATAAAAAACAAAGTCAAGGACAATTAAGTATGTACAATTTCAAATTAGCAGAAATAGCTCATGAATTAGATAAAATAAATGTAAATGAGTTAACACCAATAGATGCTATGAATATACTTGTAAAATTAAAAGAGACTGCTTCATAAATATAGGATTAAAGATAAGGAGAAATAAAATGATACACAGAAAAGATACAAGAAAAATAACAGTTCGGAAATCTTACAATAGGAGGGGAGAATAAAGTCGTAATACAATCTATGACAAACACTCCTACAAAAGACATAGAAAGAACAGTTGAGCAAACTTTGGAACTAGAAAAGGTAGGTTGTGAGATTATAAGAGTTGCATGTCTTGATGAAGACGATGCAAGAGCTATAAAACAAATTAAAGAAAAAATACATATTCCAATAGTTGCAGATATTCATTTTGATTATAAAATAGCACTTACAGCGATAGAAGCAGGAGTTGACAAATTAAGAATAAACCCAGGCAATATAGGAGGAAGAGACAGAGTAGAAGCAGTAGTAAATGCATGCAAAGAAAAGAATATACCGATTAGAATAGGGGTAAATTCAGGTTCAATAGAACAAGAAATACTACACAAATATAATGGTAAACCAACTGCTAAACGGAATGGTAGAGAGTGCTATAAAGCATATAAAGATTTTAGAAGAGCTTAATTTTCATGATATATGTGTATCATTAAAGGCTACAAATTTAGAGTTATGTATAGAAGCATATGAGATAGCAAGTAATAGTTTCGATTATCCATTACATATAGGGATAACAGAAGCAGGAACTGCTTTTTCAGGCACAATAAAGTCAAGTATTGGCTTAGGGGTATTATTAAGAGAAGGCATAGGAGATACCTTAAGAGTATCATTATCAGATAATCCAGTAGAAGAGGTAAAAGTTGCAAAAGAAATATTAAAAAACTGTGGATTATATAAAAAATCTCCAACTTTAATTTCTTGTCCTACATGTGGAAGAACACAAATAAGACTAATACCTATTGCTCAAGAAGTAGAAAACTTTTTGCAAACAATAGAGAGTGATATTACAGTTGCTGTTATGGGGTGTGGAGTAAATGGACCAGGGGAAGCAAAAGAAGCAGATATAGGAATTGCAGGAGGGATAAAAGAAGGATTATTATTCAAAAAAGGAGAAATCATTAGAAAAGTTCCACAAGAGAAAATTGTAGAAGTTCTTAAGGAAGAAATAATGGATATGATATAGAATTTAATTGAATTGTAGAGAAATTTGTCATAAAAATGTAATATAAAAAGCCTTGAAAAAGTCTTGAAAATGGTGTATAATTTTAAATATGAGAACAAAAAAGAAAACAGTTAATCAAATATTAGTAACTGAAAGAGTTATTATGACACCAGAGTTTAAGAAAAAGAGAAAATTGTACAAATTTAACTTTTTTTTATTCTCTTTTTTGGCGTGTACATTGTTTAGTTGCTGTATATATGCGGAATATGATAGAAATAAGAGTGAAGAAGTTTCTCAAGATATACTTATGGACATACAGTTAGCTGGAACTGATAATACTACAATATCAGTAGAAGATGATGTTATTATAGTAAAAGCTTTAGCAGAAGGAGAAGGACAAGAGGCAGAAATAGATGTTACAGATTTAGTTACAAAAGGAGAAAAAATATCAGCTAAAGTTAATGAATCTATTGCAGAAGATGGAAAAGTATATCATACAGAGGCTATACTTAAGATACCGTGCTTAGGAATAGAATATCCAGTATTATCAGACACATCAGAGGAGCTTTTGAAAAAATCATTAAATAAAATTTGGGGACCTAAACCAAATGAAGTTGGTAACTATGTTATAGGTGGGCACAATTATAGAGGAGGAAAAATGTTTGGGAAATTACCAAGCATTTCCATAGGAGAAATTGTTGAGATAACGGATTTAACAGGAAGAACTATTAAATATAAAATATATTCTAAGTATGAAGTAGATCCAACAGATGTATCTTGTACATCACAAAGGACAAATGGAAAAAAAGAGATAACATTAATAACTTGTAATAGTTCAGGTAAAAAAAGAGTTGTAGTAAAGGCAGAAGAAATATAATCACATAAAAATAAGAAAAGAATAATATAATATATCAGGCAAAGAGCCGGGCTACATGATAGTGGCAACAGAAGATACTCTGTGGGATAAAACTACCCCACAGAGTATTCTTAGTTTAAGAAAGAGGGGAAATAAATGGAAGAAAAAGAAGCCATAAAGGCATCACAAGTAAGTATAATAATTAATTTATTGCTATCAGCTTTTAAATTAATAGCAGGTATCATTGCATCTTCATATGCGATGATTTCAGACGCAATACATTCAGCATCAGATGTAGTAAGTTCAGTTATAGTAATAGTTGGAGTGAAAATTGCAAATAAGAAATCAGATAAATCTCACCCATATGGGCACGAAAGATTCGAATGTATTGCATCATTAATACTTGCAAGTATACTTGTTGTAACTGGTTTAGGAATAGGAGTATCAGGTATACAAAACATATTTTCAGGAGAATACAAGCAATTTGAAATACCAGGACTAATAGCATTAATTGCTGCAATAATTTCAATTGTAGTCAAAGAGGGAATGTATTGGTATGCAAGAGGAATTGCTAAAAAAATAAACTCAAGCGCAGTAATGGCAGATGCATGGCACCATAGGTCAGATGCACTATCATCAGTTGGAAGCTTCATAGGGATATTAGGAGCAAGAATGGGATTTTTAGTCTTAGATAGTATAGCAAGTACAATTATAGCAATATTCATAGTAAAAGCAGGAGTAGATATTTTCATACAAACAGTAAGAGAACTAACAGACGAAGCTTGCGACGAAGAGACTGTAAATAAAATCTACAATATAATAAACAAACAGGCAGGAGTAAAGAGAATAGATGATGTAAAAACGAGAAAATTTGGTACAAAAATCTATGTAGATGTAGAAATAAGTGCAGACGGAAAAAAAACCTTAAATGAAACTCACAAAATAGCAGAAAATATCCACAATGAGATAGAACAAGAGATAACTCAAGTAAAACATTGCATGGTACATGTAAATCCTTTTTAAGGTTCGTAAAATTAGAATGATTTTAGGAAAATAGATTGACAAGAAAAAAGTAAACATATATAATAGTGATACCAAACCAAGAAAAAGAGGAAAACCAAAATGAAAGTGATAAAAAATAGCAAACAAGCTGAAACCCTTGGAGTTCTACACACACACACACACACACACACACAGGTAGTGCTAGTGGCTATTTAGTGTACGCGAAATTAGGAAATAGATATAAATATAAGACACATGAAATATAGCATGTGTCTTTTTGCTGTCTCTTTATTTTTGGGAACTGGAATAATTTGTTTGTTGGTTTGGTCTTGTTATTCGGTTTCCAAAAATAAGGAGATTGTGGAGGATATTGTTAAAATGCAGTGCTAAAATTGACGGCAAGCTACCTTTTGATAAGTTTTTTAAAATTTGTCTTCTCCAAGGTCTGCGCGGGTCGTTCCCCCGCCTCAAAGGGCTGTCGTCGACGAAATTTTAAAAAAATTATCAAAACGCATGCCTGTGTAGCACAAACTTAAATGCAATTTGTATAGGGTCTGCTCTGCGAAGGTATACTTAAACAAAGGAATCTCCTAAAAGACAAACCAAAGAAAGGAAAAACCAAACAATGAAAAAAGAAAAACCAAACAAAACAAGCGAAAGCGGAATAACGCTAATCGAATTATTAGTAATGATTGTTATCTTAATCATACTAACGGCAGTAGTACTACGCACAATAACAGGAGACGAACCACTAATAGGCACAGCAACAGACACCGCACAAGACTACAAAATAGAAAGCTACAGAGAAGAAATCTCGCATGTGGTCCACAGCGAAATAATTGCAAAAAGTGCAATAGGCGAAACAGCAACCACAGGAGACATAGCAGACGCACTAAACAAACAAGACTGGATAAAAACAGCCTATGTAAATGCAGACGCAACCACAGAAGTAGGAAACATTACAGCCCAAGTAGTAGAAGGCTACATATATCAAATCTATTACAACAGCATCTATGGCAAAATAGAAATAGACTACATAGGAAAAGACAAAGACCCAGACGACCTAAACGCACTAACCCTAACAGCAAGATATGAAAAAACAGTAACAAGCATATTTGCGACAGCAGAAGACAAGAAAAAAGGAGTAGCCAAACTAGAAATAATCTACAAAGACGAAACAAAACAAACAAAAGAAAAACCAAGTCGGAGAGCAAAAATTCAATGTAGGCGAAATAGGCACAGGTTGGTACAAAGTAAAAGCAACCTCAAACAGCGGAGCAGTAAAATACGAATGGGTAAAAGTAGCAAACATATCAGAAAAACTAACCCCACCAGAAATAACAATAGAAACAGAAAGCAAAGCAGTAAACGGTTGGTATGGAGCAGACCAAAAAGAAGTATGGATAAAAATAAGCACAACAAGTCCAAGTGCAAAAGAAATAATATATAATTTAACAGGAGCAACAATAAAAGGAGAAACAATAGAAAAATTACCAGAAGTATCAGAAGGAGAAGAAAAAAGCATAAGAATAAAAATAGAAAACTGTGGACCAACAAACATAATGGCAGTAACAAGCGACGGAGCAGGCTACGAAAGCGAACCAAACGGAGAAACAGTAAAATATGACAACATTCCACCAAGAATAACAACAAGTGAAGCAACCCAAGTAGAAGGAACACCAGGACAAAACAGTTGGTACACATCACAAGAAGTAAAAATAAACATAGAAGCAGAAGACACCCCAGCAGGAATACTAGACGGATATGTATATAAAATAACAAACAAAACCACCAACCAAACAACAACAGAAACACATCAAAAAGACATAGACAAACAAATAACCATAGAAGAAGACGGAGAATACACAGTAAATATCCAAGCAATAGACCAAGCAGGAAACAAAAGCCCAACAAGAACAATAGAAATAAAAAAAGACAGCATAAAACCAACAGTAGGAACCCCAGAAATAACAAACATAACAGAAACAAGTTTCCAAATAAGCATAAGCTATAGAGACGACACATCAAAAATAGCCTACTTCGAATACTACCTAAACGGAACCCTAGTCAAAACAGACCCAAGCGGAATAACAACAATAGAAGGCTTAACAGCAAACCAAACCTATAGTGTAATAGTAAAAGCCTACGACAACGCAGGAAACATATCACAAGAAAGTGACACAAAACCAGTAACAACAAAAGGAGAACTAAAAGCACCAAATGTAAGTGTTAGCGGAACAACAAGAAACGGCTATTACATAGGAACAGTAACAATAACAGTAAGCGATACATCAAACAGCACAAAAACCAGAGTAGCCAGAATAAAAGTAATAGGAGCAGGAAGTGAGCGCACAATTACAGGAACAAGCGGAAGCTTCACAATAACAGCAGACGGAACATACACAATCAGTGCGTGGTCAGAAGACACAAACGGAAACAGGAGTGACACAACAACAAAACCATCATTCACAAGAGATGCAACAGCGCCAAGACCAACCCTAGGAACTCCAGAAACAAACTCAAGCGGAACAATAAAAGTAAAAGCAACAGCAAATGAAACAGGAGGAAGTGGGGTAAAAAGCTATGAATTTCAATACAAAACATCAACAAGCGGAGTATGGACAAGAAAAGCGCTAATATACTCAACAGCATCAAGCTATACATACACTTATACAGAAATGGGAGACGGCAAAACAGTATACATCAGAGTACTAGTAACAGACAGAGCAGGAAACATAGGAAAAAGTGCAGAAGATAGTTCAAATGGAATCAGTGCAGTAATACCAAAAAAGAATACAGCACCGAAAGTAACAGCAAGCTATGCGAACGATAAAGGAACAGATTATATAAAGATAAATGCAACAGGAACAGACAATGAAGGTGGGATACTATATTATACATTATATGTAAAAACAGCAAGTGGAAGTTGGGAATCAAAAGCGACAAAATCTGAAACAGCAGGCCAGAGTGTCACTATGATAGCAAGTGGATTGGCAGAATACACGGATTATTACTACAAAGTAACTGTACGAGATAATGGAAATTTAACAGGAACAACAGAGCAATTGGGTCTGATACGTACATATTGTCCTGGTCTGAGTACGAAACCCTCTTGTACGGCAGCCCATTACATATATGAATATAGGGGCTATGTCGACAGTGGCGACATCGGAGCATGTTGGGTAGACGGCTGTTCTGACCATGGTTCATTAGTCCAATGGTGGCCCTCAGTCTCGGGCGAGCCTAACAATAGCCCATTTTATACGTATTGTTGTTCTAAGCACAATAATCTTGGATCTCTATGGGTGTCTTATAATGCACGATGCATCCATGATATCAACCCTGATATATCGCCTTGTATACATGGATATACGGAAATGCATGACTAACTTTTGGAAAATTTGGAAATACAATGGCTAAGGCAAAACGAATTATGACACAAAAGGGGTGGAAAAAAGTGTTACCTAAAATTCTTATAATCATTTAATAACAATTAAATTGATATAAGAAAGCAAACTAGCTCAAGTAATAATCTTGAGCTGGTTGAATTATTTATGCATCATACTGAATTTGATTTTCCTGCGGAAATTTTTATGGGCAATAAGTATTCGTGCTCTTCACAACCCAATCAGCTTGGTACTCAATAATCAAAACTATCCCCAAAGCAAATAAACAAGCAACCAACAATATACTAACAAAAATCCCCGACCTGACCACCCAGTATAATGAAATTTTTTTTACTTTATAATATAATAGCTAATATAAACTTACGGAAGGATTGAATTAATATGAAAATAGGCTTTATTTTCCCAGGTCAAGGCTCACAATACGTAGGAATGGGCAAAGACCTATACGAAAAATATGACGAAGTAAAAAAAGTATATGAAGATGCAAGCAAGGTCTTAGGGATAGACGTGAAACAGCTTTCATTCGAAGCAAACGAAGAAACGCTAGGACAAACAAAAAATACACAAATAACGATTCTAACTATGAGCCTAGGCATACTAGAATTACTAAAAAAAGAAGGAATAGACGCTGGAGTGGTTTCTGGACTTAGTCTTGGAGAGTATACGGCGTTAATATATGCAGGCTATATTTCTTTTGAAGATGGAATGAAGATTGTAAGAAAAAGAGGAGAATTGATGCAAGAAAATATTCCAACTGGAGAGTGGCAAATGGCTAGCATAATTGGGTTAGAAGATGAGGCAGTAGAACAAATATGTAAAGAAGTAAATACAGGTTTTGTAGTACCAGCAAACTATAATTGCCCAGGTCAGGTTGCTATATCTGGAGAAAAACAAGCAGTAGAAGTGGCAATGGAAAAAGCAAAAGAAGCCGGAGCAAGAAAAGTTGTGCCTCTTAAAACAAGTGGTCCATTCCATACAGAAAAATTAAAAGTTGCATCAGATAAGTTAAGAGAAGAGTTAGATAAAATAGAAATAAAATATAATGATAAAGTAAAAGTAATTAAAAATATAGATGCAAAACCTTATACAGAAGCAGATGATATAATAGAAATCTTATCAAAGCATGTAATGAGCCCAGTTCAATACAAAAAAACTTTAGAAGAAATGCTACAAGAAGGAGTAGATACATTTATCGAGATAGGCCCAGGTAAAGTATTATCAGGATTTGTAAAAAGAGTAAATAAAGAAGTAAAAATACTAAATATCACAGATTGTGATACACTAGAAAATGTAATAAGCACACTAAAGGAGGAAATGTAAGTATGGAAAAGCAAACAGCATTTATTACAGGAGGAACAACAGGAATAGGCAGAGAAATAGCCATAACATTAGCTAAAGAGCGGATTTGATATATGTGTGAATTGTAGAAAAGACCCAAGTGAGTTCGAAGACTTAAAAAAGGAGATAGAAGAAAACAATGTAAAATGTTACTTCGCAAGAGGAGATGTTTCAAACTATGAAGATGCAGAAAGAATGATAAAAGAAATAATAGAAAAATTCGGAAAGATAGATGTACTTGTAAATAATGCAGGTATTACAAAAGATAATCTCCTAATGAGAATGAAAAAAGAAGATTTTGAAACAGTAATAAATGTAAATTTAATTGGAACTTTCAATATAACAAAATGCGTAGTCCCATACATGATGAAACAAAGATATGGAAGAATAATAAATATGGCATCAGTAGTAGGAGTGTCAGGAAATGCAGGGCAAGCAAACTATTCTGCATCAAAAGCAGGTATAATAGGATTTACAAAAAGCCTTGCAAAAGAATTAGGCAGTAGAAATATTCTTGTAAATGCAGTAGCACCAGGATATATACAAACAGCAATGACAGAAGTTTTATCAGATAAAATAAAAGAAACAGTAAAAGAGCAAATACCACTTGGAAAATTAGGAGAAGCAAAAGATGTAGCAAACTTAGTAAAATTCTTAAGCAAAGAAGAAAGCTCATATATAACAGGTCAAGTGATACATGTAGATGGTGGAATGGTAATATAAGGGAGGAAAGTATGGAAAGAAGAGTAGTAGTTACAGGACTTGGAGCAATAACTCCAATAGGAAATAATGTAGAAGAAATGTGGGAAGGCATAAAACAGGGAAAATGTGGAATAGATGATATAACTCTATTTGATACAACAGATTCAAAAGTAAAAATAGCAGCAGAAGTAAAGAATTTTAACCCAGAAGAGGTATTTGATAGGAAAACAGCCAAAAGACTAGATAGATATTCACATTTTGCAATAATTGCAGCAAGAGAAGCAATAAAAGATAGTAAACTAGATGTAGACAAAATAGACAAAACACGTTTTGGAGTAGCTATAAGTTCAGGAATAGGAGGACTAAAAACAATAGAAGATAATGATGGAATACTACGTGAAAAAGGAGCAGATAGAGTTTCTCCAATGTTTATTCCAATGGCAACTAGCAATATGGCAGCAGGAAATGTATCAATAGAAATAGGTGCACAAGGAGAGAGCTATTCAATAGTAACAGCGTGTGCAAGTGGAACACATACAATAGGAGAAGGTTACAGAGCCATAAAACATGGATATCAAGACTTAATGCTAGTAGGAGGAGCAGAAGCTAGTATTACACCACTAGGAATAGCAGGCTTTGCAAACCTAAAGGCACTTTCAACTTGTACAGACAAAGAAAGAGCAAGCATCCCATTTGATAAAGAGAGAAGCGGTTTTGTAATGGGAGAAGGGGCAGGCCTTTTATTACTTGAAGAATATGAACATGCAAAACAAAGAGGAGCAAAGATATATGCAGAAGTAGTAGGATACTCAGCAACATCAGATGCATACCATATTACATCCCCATCACCAGAAGGAGAAGGCGGAGCAAGAGCAATGGTAAATGCAATAAATGAAGCAGGAATAAAACCAGAGCAAGTGGACTATATAAACACACATGGAACATCAACACCATTAAATGATAAATTCGAAACAAAAGCAATAAAAAGAGCCTTGGGTGAAGCATCAAAAAATGTAATGATAAGCTCAACCAAAGGAAACACAGGTCATTTACTAGGAGCAGCAGGCGGAGTAGAGGCAATAATTACAGTAAAAGCAATTGAGGACGAATTTGTACCACCCACAATACATTACAAAGTTCCAGATGAAGAATGTGACCTAGATATAGTACCAAATGTAGGTAGAAATAAAAAGATAAACTATGCAATGTCAGATTCACTAGGATTTGGCGGACATAACAGTGTTGTTTTATTTAAAAAATTTGAAGACTAAAAGGAGAAAAGGGAAATGGAATATCCAGAAATTAAAAAAATCATAAATGACTTAGAAAAATCAAGTTTAGCAGAAATAGCAATAGAATTTCCAGATGGAACAAAAATAAGTGTAAAAAATCAAAGTGAAGTAAAACCAATGAGAGTACCAGAAGCAGTAGTATATACAGATATTAATAAAGAAGAAGTAAAAATAGAAAAGCAAGAGCTAGAAGAAATTTGTAAAATTGTAAAATCTCCAATGGTAGGAACTTTCTATTCAAAACCATCGCCAGATGCAAGTGCATTTGTAGAAGTAGGAAAAATAGTAAAAACAGGAGAGACTCTTTGCATTATAGAGGCTATGAAACTTATGAATGAGATAGAATCAGAATATGATGGAGAAATCATAGAAGTATTAGTAAAAGATGGAGAAATGGTAGACTATGGTAAACCATTATTTAGAATAAAATAAGAAGAGGTAGAATATGTTAGATATAAAACAGATAATGGAAATAATCCCACAAAGAGCACCATTTTTAATGATAGACAAAGTAGAAGAATTTATTCCAGGAGAAAGTGCAGTAGCATATAAAAATGTATGTATAAACGAATGGTATTTCGGAGGGCATTTTCCAGGGAATCCAATAATGCCAGGTGTATTAATTACAGAAGCACTAGCACAAACAGGTGCAATAGCCATTCTTTCTTTAGAAGAGAACAAAGGAAGAAATGCACTATTTGGAGGAATTGATAAATTACGTTTCAAAAGACAGGTAGTTCCAGGGGATACATTAAAATTAGAAGTGAAAATTATAAAAAGAAAAGGACCAATCGGCGTAGGAGAGGCAATTGCAACAGTAAATGGAGAAGTAGCAGCAAAGGGAGAACTTACCTTTGCTATTGTATAGGAGGAGCCTATGAAAAGAATACTAATAGCAAATCGTGGAGAAATAGCGGTAAGAGTGATTAGAGCTTGTAAAGAAATGAATATAAAAACAGTTGCAGTATATTCAGAGGCAGATAAAGATGCAATGCATACAAGATTAGCAGATGAAGCAGTTTGTATAGGCCCACGGCTTACCTGCAAAAAGCTATTTAAACCTAAAAAATATAATAGAAGCAGCAAATATTACAAGAGCAGACAGCATACATCCAGGGTTTGGCTTTTTGTCAGAAAATAGTAATTTTGCAAAGATATGTGAAGAGTCAAATATAAAGTTTATTGGACCAAGCTATAAAGTAATAGAAAAAATGGGTAATAAATCAAACAGCAAAGAGATGATGAAAAAAGCAGGAGTTCCAGTAATACCAGGCTCAAATGGAGCTATTAAAAATATAGAAGATGCAAAAAAGGTAGCTAAAGAAATTGGATATCCAATTTTGCTAAAAGCGTCAGCAGGAGGCGGAGGAAAAGGGATAAGAATAGTAAATTATCCAGAGGATTTAGAAGAGACTTTAGAACTTGTTAGACAAGAGGCTAAATTATCTTTTTCAGATGATGAAATATACATAGAGAAATATATTAAAAATCCAAGACATATAGAAGTACAGATTTTAGCAGATGAGCATGGAAACATACTATATTTAGGTGAAAGGGATTGTACAGTTCAAAGGAAAAATCAAAAAATAATAGAAGAAACACCATCTCCTGTAATAGATGGTAAATTAAGAACAAAAATCTGTGAGACAGCTGTAAAAGCTGCCAAAACAGCAGGATATACTAATGCAGGTACAGTTGAGTTTTTGCTTGATGAGGATAAGAATTTCTATTTCATGGAAATGAATACAAGAATACAAGTAGAGCATCCGATAACAGAAGAAAACACAGGAATAGACTTAATTAAAGCACAAATCAGAATAGCAGCAGGAGAGGAATTACCTATAAAACAAAATAAAGTGAATATAAGTGGACATTCAATAGAATGCAGAATAAATGCAGAGAATCCAGAGAAAAATTTTAGACCAAGTCCACGGAAGAATTACAGGATTAAATCTTCCAGGTGGGAATGGAATAAGGATAGATACAAGTATTTATGAAGGATATGAAATTCCATCTATATATGATTCTATGATAGCAAAGATAATTTCACATGGATCAACTAGAGGAGAGGCGATTGCTAAAATGAAAAGAGCGTTAGAGGAACTAGTAATAGAGGGAATAGAGACTAATGCGGATTTTTTACTAAAAATCATAACAGACCATGATTTTATTAGAGGAAATTATGATACATCATTTGTTGAGGAGAGATTTCTAAGAAAGGATTAATGTATGATTGTTGACAAGATAAAAAAACGTGATTTAAAGGATATACGACCTGAAAATCCAGTAGACATACCTGTTGGAAAGTGGGTTAAATGTGATAAATGCAAGGAAATCTTATATAAGGAAGCTGTGAAGGAGAATCTTAGCGTTTGCCCAAGTTGTGGACATCATTTTAGATTGTCAAGTAGGAGAAGGATAGAGCAGATAATTGATAAGGATACTTTTCAGGAGTTTGATTTAAATATTGATACAGCTAATCCTTTGAAAATGGAGGAATATGTAAAGAAGCTAGAGGCACTAAGGGATAAGACTGGGTTAGATGAGGCTGTTAAGTGTGGTATTGGAAAGATAAATGGCATTGATGTTGTTATTTGCGTTATGGATGGCAATTTCTTTATGGGAAGTATGGGAACTGTTGTTGGAGAAAAGATAACATATTCAATAGAGCAAGCGATTGAAAGAAGACTTCCTATTATCATTTTTAGTGTGTCTGGTGGTGCTAGAATGCAGGAGGGGATTATGTCTTTAATGCAGATGGCTAAGACTTCTTCTGCAATTGCTAGATTGGATAGTGAGGGGCTATTGTTTATTTCTGTGCTTACTGATCCTACTTATGGAGGGGTTACTGCTTCTTTTGCTAGTCTTGGGGATATTATTTTGGCAGAGCCACGGTGCTATGATTGGGTTTGCTGGGCCTCGTGTTATTGAGCAGACTATTAAGCAGGAGCTTCCTAAGGGGTTTCAGACTGCGGAGTTTTTGATGGAGCATGGATTTGTGGATTTGGTGGTTGAGCGTAAGGAGATGAAAGATGTGCTACATAAGTTACTTTTGATTCATGGGGATGTTGCGGAGAAGGGATAATATTATTTTTAAAAATCCCACTCGGGGCGTCGTTTTTCGCAGTGGTTCTAAGCATTTTTCATGGCACCCTTTCACAGGTATGTGAACTATTTCCATAAAAATTGCTAAGAACCCCTAGCTCAAAGCCTCCTACATTCGCGGGATTTTTAAAAATAATATTATCCCTTCTCCGTAGATTAACTACGGTGGTATTGTTGGAGTTTTAAAAGTAAGGTAGGTGATTAATTTGAATAGTGCTTGGGATGTTGTGCAGATGGTTAGGGCTTGTGATAGGCCTACGGCTTTGGATTATATTGAGTTGATTTTTGATGATTTTGTTGAGCTTCATGGGGATAGGTGTTTTAAGGATGATAAGGCTATTGTTTGTGGATTGGCTATGCTGAATGGGAAGGCATTTACTGTGATTGCTGAGCAGAAGGGTAGATGTACTAAGGAGAATATTGATAGAAATTTTGGTATGCCTAATCCGGAAAGTTATAGGAAGGCTCTTAGGTTTATGAAACAGGCTGAGAAGTTTAAGAGACCCATTATTACTTTTATTGATACTAAGGGTGCGTATCCTGGTATTGAGGCTGAGGAAAGAGGTCAAGGTGAGGCTATTGCTAAGAGTATTATGGAAATGTCTCGTATGAAAACGGAGATTATTGCTGTTGTTATTGGAGAGGGTTCTAGTCGGTGGTGCTCTTGCAATTGGCGTTGCGGATAGAATTCTTATGCTAGAGAATGCAATATATTCTATACTTTCTCCAGAGGGATATGCTAGCATTCTTTGGAAGGATAGTTCGAGGGCTAAGGAAGCTGCTGAAATTATGAAGATGACTGCTAAAGATTTGTATGAGCTTAAGGTTATTGATAGTATTATTAAAGAAGGTGAGCGGAGGTGCTAAAGAGAATAGGTCTTTGGTTGCTGAGGCTATAAGGACAGAGATAATAAAAGCTGATAAAGAGTTTCAAAAGTTAAATATTGAAGAGTTAGTAAACAAAAGATATGAAAAATTTAGAAATATGGGAGAATATATAGGAGGATAAAAATATGTTATTAGAAAAAAAGAAAATTTTGATTATGGGAATAAGAAATAAGTGGAGTATAGCATGGGGGATAGCAACTAGAGCTGCTGAAAATGGAGCTGATTTATTTTTTACATATCAAGGGGAAGAGAATAGAGAAAAGCTAGAAAGCTTACTTTCTGAAATACCTTATAAAAAGGCTTATGCTTGTGATGCTTCTAAAGATGAGGATATAGAAAAGGTATTAAAAGAAATTAAAGAGGAGTATGGAAATTTAGATGGTATTGTACATTGCATAGCTCATGCAAATACAGAAGACTTAAGACAAGATTTCATATTGACATCAAAAGAAGGATTTTCACATGCGAATGATGTAAGTGCATATACACTAGTTGCAACAGCAAGAATTGCAAAGGAATTAGACGTATTAAATGAAAATGCAAGTATAGTAACGCTTACATACCATGGATCAACAAAAGTTCTACCAAATTACAATGTAATGGGAGTTGCAAAAGCAGCACTAGAATGTAGTGTAAGATACCTAGCTGACAACCTAGGACCACAAAATATAAGAGTAAATGCAATTTCAGCAGGGCCAATCAAAACACTATCAGCAAAAGGAATAAAGGATTTTAGTACAATACAGGATGTAGTAGAGGAGAAAGCACCTCTTAGAAGAAATGTAACTATTGAAGAGATAGGAGATTCTGTAGTTTTCATGCTAAGTCCAATGTCAAGAGCAATAACAGGTCAAGTACTTTATGCAGATAGCGGATATAATATAATGGGAATTTAATACAAAATAAAAAAGCCTTTAAGGCTTTTTTATTTATGCTTTTACAGCATTTAATTTTTTTGCTAAACTAGATTTTTTTCTAGCTGCGGTGTTTTTTACAATAACACCTTTTGTGCAAGCTTGGTCAATCTTTTTAGTAGCTTCTACAAAAAGAGTTTCAGCTTCTTTTACTTCTCCAGCTGCAATAGCACTTTCGAATTTTTTAACCGCTGTTTTGTAAGCAGATTTAACCATATTATTTTGCATAGTTTTCTTTTCAATAATCTTAGTTCTTTTAATAGCTGATTTAATATTAGGCATACCTTATGTCGCACCTCCTCTTAATCTCATTCTAAACTTATCGCTATCTATCATAACACAAAACACCACAAAAATCAAGCCCTAAAATGCAAAAAATAAAAAAATAGAGTATTTATTTGTTATGAAAATAGGAGTAGAAAGTTCAAAAAACTAATGACAAATATAGTTTAAAGTGATATAATAAAACAAAAAAATAAGAGGTGAAAAAATGAGAGTAAATTACTTAAGATTTGACATATGGCTATGTTTACTAATTAGCGTAGGATTAAGCTTTATTCCAGTTAAAATTCTAGAGGCAGTACTTCCACAGCAATATGAAGAGTATGTTGAAGAACATACAGTAGAAGAAGGAGAGATTGGAGGAAAAGCAGGGGAGGATGTATTTAGAGCACAGAATGTAGAGGACTTGTTAAATCATGATACATTTACAGTGGTATCTAAAGGCATAGAATACATGAACAAAGGAGCAGGTTATCATGGAGGTACATACATGTATGCTGTAACACTTCCATCAGGAGAAAAAATTGCAGCAAAAATAAATGGAGACAATGTACAAAGAACAGGAGACAGTATATATAATAGCAAAACAGACACAATCTTACCAGTAGGAAAAATTGTACATGAAGACTTATCTCAAGACACTAGTTTTATAAACCAAATTGAATATAAAGAACCATTAACAAGAACAGATATCTACATAGATATGTTAGGAACAGGAGGAAAGTTAAATGAAGAGGACTACAAAGAAGTTCCTACTATGATGGCACAGATATTGACAGTTGTAATAGCTTTCCCAATTTTACACTGGCTAGGTTCAAAATTTGGATTATTTCCATATTTCTTCCCACCAAGAGAAAAGAAAGAAAAAGAAGATAAAAACCTTTAGTAATTAAGCTAAAGGTTTTTATCTTCTGGAAAAGTACGCGCGTAGCGTGTAATTGACGTACTAGATAATTATGCGAAACTTATATTTTTTTAGCGAATGATTAGCTTAGAAAATATTGGTTTCGTTTTTTTATCATAAAATTAGAACTTACCTCATACAATTAATTAAACAAAAGTAAAGGAGAGTGTAAGGTACAAATGGAACATTTAATGTCAAAAGAAGAAATTAGGAAAAAACTAAAGTCCAATTTTGATAAAGGACTAAAAGAAGAGGAGGCAGAGGCTAGATTACAAGAGTTCGGTAAAAATATACTTAGCCAAAAGAAAAAAGAGAATATAATTATAAAATTCATTAAGCAATTCAATGATTTTATGATAATAATTCTAATAGCAGCAGCAGCTATATCTGCAATTATGGCAAAGATTGATGGCACAGGAGATTACATAGAATCTATAATTATAATTGCAATAGTAGTATTCAATGCAATAATGGGACTAGTTCAAGAAAATAAAGCAGAAAAATCGTTAGAAGCATTAAAGAAAATGTCAGCACCAGTTGCCAAAGTCATAAGAGATGGGGAACAAAAAAATATAGATGGAGAAAATATAGTTCCAGGAGATATAGTAATACTAGAGGCAGGAAACTATGTCCCTGCAGATTGTAGACTAATTCAAAGTTTTAATTTAAAAATAGACGAAGCATCTCTTACAGGAGAAACAGTTCCAGTATTAAAAAATGCTGAAGCAAAGCTAAATAGTGACACAGTCCAAGGAGATATAGTAAATATGGCGTTTGCCACAACAATGATAACAAACGGACATGCAAAGGCAATAGTTACAAAAACTGGAATGGAGACAAGAGTAGGAGGAATTGCAAAAGCAATAATAGAAGATGAAGCTCCTCAAACTCCAATTCAAAAGAAATTAGAAGAAGTTCGGTAAGAGCTTAGGAACAGTTTGCTTAGTGATATGTGGACTAATATTCTTAATAGGAGTATTCAAACATATTTCAATAAAAGAAATGTTTATGACATCAATTGGACTTGCAGTAGCAGCTATACCAGAGGGGTTACCAGCAATTGTTACAATAATGTTATCAATAGGAGTAACAAAAATGGCAAAGAAAAATGCCATAATTAGAAAACTTGCAGCAGTAGAAACGTTAGGAAGTAGCAGTATTATTTGTTCAGATAAGACAGGGACATTAACTCAAAATAAAATGCAAGTTACAGAAACCTTTGGAGAGACAGCTTTTGTATTAGAACTTGGTACAATGTGTACAGATTGTGTGAGAGGTAGCGATGGAGACTTCTCAGGAGACCCAACGGAAATTGCCATAGTAAGTATAGCAGAAGAGAATGGCATAAACAAAGAAAATTTATATAATAGAATGGAAAGAGTAGAAGAAATACCATTTGACTCAGAAAGAAAACTAATGACTACAATACATAAGATAGGAGATAAATACAGGATAATTACAAAAGGTGCAGTAGATGTTCTTTTAAATAGATGTGAGAAGATTTATAAAGATGGAGAAATTAGAGCTATAGAAAATAGTGATAAATCAAGCATATTAAGCAAAAACGAAATTATGGCAGGGAAAGCACTTAGAGTACTTGCAGTTGCATATTTAGAGGTGGAATATTTACCAAGTAGTATTGATTCAGAAAATATAGAACAGAATCTAATATTTGTAGGATTAATAGGAATGATAGATCCTCCAAGAGAAGGTGTAAAAAAAGCAATTTCTACTTGCAAAAATGCAGGAATCAAAACTGTTATGATAACAGGAGATCATATTCAAACAGCAAAAGCTATTGCAAAAGAATTACGGAATTTTAACACATAACACACTTGCAATAACAGGTAAGGAATTAGATAAAATACCAGACAACATTTTAGAAAAAAACATAATGAAATATAGTGTATTTGCAAGAGTTTCGCCAGAACATAAAGTTAGAATTGTAAAAGCATTTAGGTCAACACGGAAAAGTAGTAGCAATGACAGGAGATGGAGTAAATGATGCACCTGCATTAAAGAATGCAGATATTGGTATTTCAATGGGATTAAATCGGCACAGACGTCGCAAAAAATGCCTCAGACATGGTATTAACTGATGATAATTTTGTAACAATTGTAGAGGCAGTTAAACACGGCAGAAGCATATATGATAATATAAGAAAAGCTATACATTTTTTAATTGCTACAAATGTTGGAGAGATTGTTACAATTTTCATGGGACTACTCCTTGGCATGAATTCGCCATTACTTGCAATACAGCTCTTGTGGATTAACCTAGTAACAGACTCATTTCCAGCTATTGCTCTTGGACTTGAACCAGAGGATAAGGATGTAATGAATAGAAAACCAAAAGATGCAAGAAAAGGTATTTTCTCTGATGGACTATGGGGGAAGATTTTTGTAGAAGGTACGATGCTTGGAATGCTTACCCTTTTAGTATATAGTTTTGGAAACAAATATTATGGATTAGAAGTTGGTAGAACAATGGCATTCGTAACTTTAGGTATGATAGAAATGGTACATAGCTTTAACATAAGAAGTGAAGAGAGTATTTTTAAGGCTCGGATTATTTAAAAATAAGTACTTGTGTATGGCATTCCTTTTAGGAGTTATAATGCAGGTTGGAATAATTATAATTCCTAGTGTCAGAGAAATTTTTGGACTTAGCATGTTAAACAACATACAATGGCTTGTAGTTGCAGGAATTTCATTATTACCTATACTGATTATGGAATTACAAAAAAAGATTAATGAAGTCTTATTTGGTAAAACAGTTTACGAATATAAAGAGGTCAGAGGTTAGGTTTAATATAAAAATAATAGGCTATTTTCAATTAGAAAGTAGCCTATTATTTAGAAAGTACGTGTGTAGAGTGAATTTGATGTATAAGATAATTAGGCG
Organism: Clostridia bacterium; assembly: GCA_022791835.1. Classification (GTDB taxonomy): domain Bacteria; phylum Bacillota; class Clostridia; order TANB77; family CAG-508; genus JAAWPK01. The sequence continues at coordinate 58,432 of JAAVZW010000026.1, forward strand.
AAACTTAGATTCTCTTAGGGAAGTATGAACTTAGAAATTGTTAAGTCGGCTTTTTATAAAAATTGCTTGATTTTCCACCTTAAATATAATAAAATAAAAGAGTAAAATTTATAGGAGGAAACAATGCCTGAAAGAACAAATGATATACAAGAAAAACTAAATTATTTGAACCTAGATTTAAACAATATACCAAAGATATTATTAGAAAACATAAGCAATGAAATTAGACCAGCTAGAAACTATGAAGAAAAGAAATATAAGGTTTATAAATATGTCCCAATTAGCCAAATAAAAATTCTTCTAACAAAAGCAAATAGGCTTAACTCCTTGCAAGAAAAAAGCAAAATGGCAGCACCACTATTTACTTATCTTATACCAAACGATGAAGAGGGGATTTTGAGACATACAATATTTTTGAAAATGTTACAAGACTTAAAAATAGAAGAGATTGAAGAAATAGAAGAAGAACAAAAAAGGCTTAATAATGAAATACCTTTTAGAGTAAAATATAAAGAAAATTATTTGTGGCAAATATATTATTCAGAATATTCAAAAACATATTATATGTTAGCGCCTATTGAGGATTTGGACTGTTCATGCTTATTCTATTTAATCAAAGAAAAAATAGAATATGAAAAAACAGGAATAGATAAAACAATATTTGTACCAATAAGCTATTTGGACTATTCAAAAAGATATTACACTAAATCGCAAGTACAAGATATAGAAAAATATTTATGGCAATTTACTAAAGAATGGCCACTTGTATATGAAGTGTATGATAGAGAAGAAAATATGAGTTTCCAAATTGTTGGAGAGACTAATGTTTATGAAAAGGTAAATAGCAAATATAAAATAAGCCTAAAAAATGACGAAGAAGCGGTAAGATTTTACAAGCTTATAAAAGCATTATTCATACTTGAAACAGAGTTCCCAAATAGATACAAATTTGAAGCTAAAATAGCAGAAAATGGAGGACTTGAGTTTGTATATACTAAGGATGCTATATCAAAACCAATCAATTATGAAAATCTTGGGAAATTTGTCAAGGAAGAGTTCTTAAAAAGCAAAGTAGAATGCGAACAACAGAAAGAGCAAGTATTTTTAATTTGTGATAAATTAGAAAAACTCAAAGAAGAAGAAAAAGAGAAAGAAGAAGAATATAAGTTTAGACAAAATCAAGTTACAACTTACTTAGAATGTAAAAAAAGCTTTTTTGGTAGAATAAGATATTATTTTAAGGGAAAAAGAAAACCTAAAATACCAAAAGAAGAAATCATTATCCAAGGCAGAAAAATAGAAGAACAGCCCAATAAAGAAGAATTAGTTTATGATAACAAAGAATTTTATACAATAGAAGATTTAATAGATATTACAAAAGTACTAGAAAGAACCAATACACAAATAAAAAATGCAAACTTAGACATTAAAGCAATAGAAGGAACAATAGAAAGATTAGACAAAAAGATAAAAAATGCAAAAAGCTATATAGAAGAAATCGAAGAACATAAAAAAAGTATATTTGAATTTTGGAAATTTGTAAATAAAGATAATTTATTACGGTCTTAACGAGCCAGAACCAGAAGCAAAAGAACAAAAAACAATTGAAAAGACTTTCAGTTATGAAGAAGATATGGAAGAGCTAGGGAAAAAACTAGATAAGCTAAATAGAAAGAAATTTCCAAAAGAAGAATGTGATAGTGTATTTATAGCAGGCACAGAAGTGATAGAAGATATAAATAAACTTAAAAATGAGGAAGAAAGTAACTTTGAAAACCGCATAGAACAGATAAAAAACGAGGCTTTACAAGAAGAGATGCTATTTGCATCAGAAGAGTTTGATATTTTTGGAACTATTACTGAAGATAAAACAAAGATAAACACTATTGGAAATGCTAAACATAGAGAAATCAAAAAGAGTAAATTCAGAATTTTAGAAATTAATAAAAACACAAACAATGAAAACTATGTAAATACATTACAAGGAATAGTTAAAGGATTAGAAAAAGCTATAAGCAAAGCAGAATTTGGAGAAACACTAAATGTATATTATGCAAGTACACGGAGTTCTTGCAAACCAAGACTATAATATTTTATATATTAATCCAGAAAATGCCCTAAACACTATTAAAGATTCAGATAAGATTAATTTGTTTAATATAAAACTAAAACCAAAGACTAAAGCAATTCCATATACAAATATAATATATTATGATAATTCAAATAGGACCTTACCAGCAGGAATGAATATGTCAGATAAAATTTTAGTAGATATGAGTAATCTTAAACTAGAACCTAAGAAACAAAAGCTATTTAGAATAAACCAAGAAATAGACGAATTTAGTGTACAAACGAAAATAATTTGTGTATATGAATATGAAGCCTTGGAGGACTAATGGAAGAAAAAAATAAAAATAAACATATAATAATTAAAATAATGCTACTGTTATGCATACTTTCAGCCATAGCAGTAGCTGTTTTTGCAGTTTCAAATATGAAAACAGAACAAAAAAATAAAGATGTAATGAAAGAAATATTTAAAAGTGTAGAAATGCAAGAAGCAAATTTAACAGAATACATTGTATATGGAACTCATTTAAGTATCAAAGGAGAACTTGTAGATCAAATTTCTAACATAAAAAGTGTAGCTCTTTTATTTTCAGGACTATCAGAAGGGAATAGAGAAATAGAATTAAACTATGAAAAAACAGCAAATGGAATTACATTTTCTACACCAGAACTTTTAAATGAAGGAATTGACTTAGAAAATGTGAACATTGATAAACATATCATACTAATAAGTGTAAAATACATAAATAAAGAGCGGTAATAAAGAAAAAGAAGAAACTAAAATTTATTCATTAGTGAACAAGACTGAATACGAGAAAATAGAGTATTATACAATAACTAAAAATAACACAAATAACAAAATAACTATAAACTTTGACACATATGAAGGAGTAGGGAAGATAGCAAATTATATGGCTATGGAAGTAAAGAGTACAAAACTTCCTAAAGATGTATATGATATAGTTATTGACCCAGGTCATGGAGGTTCTGATAACGGAGCAGAAAATGGTGAGTACAATGAATCTATACTTACTTTGAAGTATGCAAATAAAGTAAAAACAGAACTTGAAAAACTAGGACTTAAGGTAAAAATGACTAGAGATGGAACAGAAGATAAAGAAAACTATGGTGTATTTTCTGTTTACAATGAGAATGGAAGAGTTAATGTTGTAGGAGACTCTAAGGCTAAATATGTATTTTCAATTCACTTAAATAGTATCAACGAGCCTAATTCCATAAGTGGTGTAGAGATATATGCCCCTACTAGAATTAATTTGGACTTAGCTAAAACCTTTGCAGATAACATTGTAAAATATGGAAATAGTAAATATTCTGAATTAGATGTTATTTATAGAAAAACAGAAGGTGTTTATGTAAGAACCTTTAGAGACTGGGAGATAGAGCAAGCTAAGCAGGAAGCAACACAAGGAGGATACGAAGCATATGAAATTAGAGACTATACACCATATTTATATATGCTACGTGAAACAGGAGGAATAGCAACAGGAGCATATGTAGATGGAAGGAATAAGGCTTATGGAACTAATAAATACTATAACTCAAATATAGGAGTTGAGGCATATTTGCTTGAACTAGGTTATATCAATCATAATATTAATTTGAGAAACTTAATGAGTAACGAAGATGGCTATGTACAAGGAATAGTAGAAACAATAAAACAAGAATTGTTGGGAATAGAGTAATATTAGGAAGCATATAGTATTTCATTAAAAGGTTGACATAAAAATAAATTTGCAAATTATTTTACAATGTGATATAATTAAAGTATAATACAGCCCAAGAGGCTAAAAATTAGGAGGAAATTATGAAAAACACACAGATTCGGATTCTCAAGAACCTGGTGATGCTGATTATCTGCATGACATGCATCATTGGCACAACATCTTTCACAATGCAGGCTGGTATGTTTGTGATTCGGCACAGTGCAGTCATAAGTGCGGAAACAAACGGAAAAACTCCTACCAACACAGCGAACGGTCCACAGACTTGGTTGCCCAGCGAAGTCGAACTTTATAATAAGGCAACAGAAGCAAGAGAAGAACTCGTCAAAAGTAGTGACATTGCAAAGTTCTGCTTTGACTGTGGCGGAACAGCTACTGGAAGAATCGTAAGACTAATTGTCTGTTTGGTTATAATCCTTTTGGATTTAGTCGCTGTACGACAGGCATATGTTGAAGGAAAATGCATTTTTACCGGGATTCGCAGAATTATTAGAGCGAAAACTAGGAATTTGAAGAAAATGAATCATAGCGAAGAAACAAATTCCAAAAACACGGACGACACTGTCCAATATGCAGAATGCAAAGCATAAAATTGTATAGCCCCCAGAGTATAAATAAACTCTGAGGGCTGTGCTTATATAGATATAAATTAAACATTAAATACAAACCTAAAAACATTTTGCTAAAACTATTGACACTAAAGGATTTTAAAGATATAATAGAATACAAGGAATTATGCAGGAGGAAACGAATGGAAGAAGCTACAAAGTTTTTTCAAATTAGTCAAAACTTTAATGATATGACAGATGAACAGATTGCTGAATTTGCTAGAGATAATAGTAAAGAAGCATTAGACTTTTTATTAGACAAGTACAAAGAACTTGTCTATATGAAATCAAGTAAATATTTTATTATTGGTGCAGAAAAGGACGACATTTTTCAAGAAGGAATGATAGGTCTTTATAAAGCCATACAAGACTTTAGAGGAGACAAGCAAAATTCTTTTAAATCATTTGCAAATATGTGTATAGAAAGACAACTAATTACAGCAATCAAAACTTCAAATAGGCAAAAACATATGCCACTTAACTCATATCTGTCATTAAACACGTCTTCATATGAGGACGACGACGAAAATGAAAAAGTTTTACTAGATGTACTAAACAACAAAATGGCAGAAGACCCATTAGATACACTCACAAAAAAGGAATACTATTCTAGTGTAGAAAATGCAATAGATAAATCTTTAAGCGGTTTTGAAAAACAAGTATTAAGAAAATTTATAAAAGGTGATAGTTACATAAAAATTGCAGAAGAATTAGAAGCACCAGTAAAATCAGTAGATAATGCAATTCAAAGAATAAGAAAAAAAGCCTTAAAAAGTATAGTAAATAATGAAGAAATCTAGTCTAGCCATAATGCTAGACTACATAAATGCTTCTATAGCTCAGTAGGTAGAGCACTTCCATGGTAAGGAAGGGGTCGGCAGTTCGATTCTGCCTGGAAGCTCCATTAAGTAAAATTGTTGCACCAGACGAAAGTATTGAAAAATCAACTGTAAATGAAGTGAATCCAAATTGTTAGACAAAAAAGTTTAATGAGGAGGGTTCATTTTTAATGAGTAAATATTCAAAAGAATTAAAATTAGGGTTTAATGTCAATAGTTTAGGGTAGAGGATTATAGAACTAATAGAGAAATTGTTAAAAAGCAAGAACATATTTTTGCAAAAATTAATGTATTCGCCTATTTTTTAGCAAAATATGTAGTATATTATTTAACATAGGGAATGGAAATAAAGCAGATGTGAGTGTTGCCACTTTACAAGATAGCTTTGCTATCAGATAGTGAGGTGGTGTTTATGGTAAATTTTATACTATTCCTAATTATAGGATTTATGATTTCTACTACTGTAAACGTAGCTTTATTGACAGTTATATACATACTTTGGACTAATAAGGAATAAATAAAAAACACTACATTTTGCTTTGGACGGCTATGTAGTGTTTATCATATATTTGTGGTAACACACATTTCTGTGTTTCCCACAAAAAGTTTATGCAATGCTAGTGTATAACAGACTTGACTTTTTATGTAAATTGTTGTGTAATATTAATGGACTAAGTGCTAAATGCCTTCAGCTAAGTAGACCTCGTGTTCACTTTTAACCCTATCAACCTAGTAAAAATTTTGGAGGTAAGAAAAAATGGAATTTGTGGACGTAATGAATTTGATTGACTACAGAATGCCAATTAAGCTGGAAAGCCTTTTTGGCAAAGATGCAAAGCCTTTTTCCGATGCATGCAGGAAGGTCATGCATGACTGGCTTTATCCGTATGATGGTTGCTATTCTGCGAATCATCCGTTAGCCTCTGAGCTCCGTAGGATCCTCTCTGTCCCTGAAGGAAGCAACTTCATCACTGAGTACAAAGCTTTTTTGGCAAAGTGGTATGAGGAGAATCCTGATGAGAAAGAAAAGGAAGAACGGTCGCGCAAAGAGTGGGAGGCACAGCGTGATAAGCAGTTTCGAATTATCTATGGTATCGCTAGACGTCATGGATTCTATCTTAAGTGGCATGGAAATTCCAATCCTTGCTGTGGTGACCAATGGGAAATTTACAGAAAACATGAGCGAATTGCACGAATTTGTTGCTGAAATTTTCTCTAGATTCCATGCAAAACCTCTCTCTAATAGGGAGAGGTTTTGCAGTTATAAAGTTAGCTAAGAAACAATGTAGGCAAAATAAAAAATGTCTATATTATTTTTTATGCTTTTCTTGAAACTATTTTCTTTTCGCTTGTTGCATTGCTACTCTTAAAAAATAGTAATCTTAATTTGTTAAAGATTTTATAAAAAATATTATCCTTATACTTTGAGGCAATTTTTCATATATATTTTTATCCTATTTATCTAGCATCTTGAGATTTTTCTCTAACTTCTGCCAATTCTTTACGTAGTTTTTATCCCTCTGCTCGTATTATCTTCTACATCAATTACACGCTACGTGCGTACTTTCCTAGAATATTAAAATATTATAACATGTAATTGTTCAAAATTCTATACATTTAAAAAATTATGTGATATACTATTTACAATAATAAAAGGAGGAAACATCATGGAAGAGAACTGTCAAGTTGAAGGTAGGAATGCAGTGATTGAACTGCTTGAGAGTGGAAAAGATATAAATAAAATATTTGTACAATCAGGAGAAAAGCATGGTAGTATTACTAAAATCATTACAAAAGCAAAACAGATGGGAGTTGTTGTAGTAGAGACAGGAAAGAGAAAACTAGATGAAATGTCAGAAGTACGGTAGACATCAAGGAGTAATTGCAATTGTGCCTCCATATGAATATGCAGAAGTAGAAGATATATTAGACGAAGCAAAATGTAGAAAAGAAGAACCATTTATTCTAATACTAGATGGAATAGAAGATGTACACAATCTAGGTTCGATAATTAGAACAGCAGAAACAGCAGGAGTACATGGAATAATAATTCCAAAGAGGAGAGCAGCATCTGTAAATAGTACAGTAAGTAAAACTTCAGCAGGTGCAGTAGAGTATATGAAAATTGCAAGAGTAAATAATATAAATGAAACAATAAGAAATTTAAAAGAACAAGGAATATGGATATGTGGTACAGACATGGATACAAAAGTAGAGTACACCTCACAAGACTATAATATGCCTCTTGCACTTGTAATTGGCAGTGAAGGAAGCGGAATGAGTAGACTTACCAAAGAAAATTGTGATTTTATCGTAAAAATACCAATGAAAGGAAAAATAAATTCATTAAATGCATCAGTATCAGCAGGAATAGTTATGTATGAAGTCCTCAGAAACAGAAAGCTATTGCAAAAATAAGTAAAAAAATATATAATACAAGTGGTGATTAATATTGGAAGAGAGCAATATAATAAGTCCAGAATTGGAACGGAATAGAAGAAGAGAGAATTGAAAAAACTTTAAGACCAAAGACACTAGACGAATATATAGGACAAACAAAGGTAAAAGAGAACATGAAAATATATATAGAGGCTGCCAAGAAAAGAGGTGAGCCTCTTGACCATGTTTTACTATATGGTCCACCAGGACTTGGAAAGACAACACTTTCAAATATAATATCAAATGAAATGAATTCAAATATAAAAATAACTTCAGGACCAGCAATAGAAAAACCAGGAGATTTAGCAGCATTACTAACAAACCTATCAGAATTCGATGTCTTATTTATAGATGAAATACATAGATTAAACAAAAGCGTAGAAGAAATTCTATACCCAGCACTAGAAGATTACACACTAGACATCATAATACGGAAAAGGACCAAGTGCTAGATCAATTAGACTAGACTTACCAAAATTTACACTAATAGGAGCAACTACTAGAGCAGGATCGCTTCAAGCACCACTAAGGGATAGATTTGGGATAACAGCAAGATTAGAACTTTATAATGCAAAAGAACTAACAGAAATAGTAAAAAGGTCAGCAAAAATTTTAGAAATACAAATAAATGACCTAGCAGCAGAAGAAATAGCTAAAAGGTCGAGAGGAACACCTAGAATAGCAAATAGAATTTTAAAAAGAGTAAGAGACTATGCAGCAGTATTAGGAAATGGTGATATAACCTTAGAGGTTGCTAAAATTGCATTAAATAAGCTAGAAATAGACGAATTAGGACTTGATGAAACAGATAGAAAAGTTTTAAAAACAATGATAGAAAAGTACAAACGGAGGACCAGTGGGATTAGAAACAATCTCAGCTACAATAGGAGAAGAAACAGAAACAATAGAAGATGTATACGAACCATATCTAATACAAATAGGTTTCATGTCGAGAACTTTAAGAGGAAGGATTGTTTTGCCAGATGCATATAAGCATTTAGGATATACATATGGAGATTAAAATGAAAAATAAACCATTAATGAAAAGCATATTATTGTATTTAGGCTTAGCACTTATGGTAAGTGGATTTATATTCTCGCAAAATATTAATAGCTTAGACGAAATATGGATATACAACTTTGCAAGATGTATAGCAGATGGGCTACTACCATACAAAGACATAAGCATGATAATTTCACCACTATTTCCAATGATTTGTGCAGTATTTTTAATGATATTTGGAAATGAAATGATAGTATTAAGAGTAGTAGAAATATTTGCAACAGCTGGTATTTTATTTTTATTATATAGAATAATGAAAAATCTAAGTATACATAAAGGGATAGCCTTGATTTTGGCAATGCGGAATATACTTTATGCATTTAGACTTATTTTGTTTAGACTACAACTGGATAATTCTAATGATACAGCTAGGTCTATTGTACTATGAACTAAAAAATAAAGAGGACAAATTACAATATAGTCCTAAGAAAGAAATGGCATTAGGGCTAATTGCACGGAAGTACAATACTACTGAAACAAACATCAGGTATAATTTTTGCAGTGGTATTCGCTTTATATAAAATTTTACAAGTTTCAAATAAAGAAGAACTAAAAGAATATGCAAAAATAGCAATAACTAGACTAATAGGAAGCATAATAATAGGCTTTTGTTTTATATTATACTTATTAATAACAGGCACAATGGTGGACTTCATAGATTATGCAATATTAGGAATAAAAACATTTTCAAATAAAGTAAAATATATTTCATTATTCCAAGCAACATCTGATTGGATAAAAGCTCTAGCAGTAATATTTCCAATTCAAATATTTGTGATGTCAATTATATGTATAATTTCATATATTAAAAAAAATCTCAGACAAAAGGAATGGGTCAAAAACATTATCATACTTCTAGCATATTCTGTGCGGAACATCAGTAGTAATGTTCCCAATTGCAGATAAGGTACACTTCGTAATTGGCTCAATGTGTGCAACCATTGCATTTATATATCTAACATATAAAATATTTATGCTAACTGTAAAAAAAGAAACAAAAATGAAACAGATAATAAGAATATACTTTGAAGTAGTAGCAAAAATACTCCTAATAGTAGGAGGAATATATTCAATTTATTTGACAATAGGATACATAGAAAACCCAGAAAGACGTACAGATATAGCACATTTTAAGAATCTGATAATAGACGAAGAAATATATGAAAGAATACAAGAACTGTCAAGTTATATAAAAGAGCAATCAGAAAATGGAAAGAAAGTTTATGTGTTAGATGCAACAGCAGCAACATACCAAATACCAGCGGAAAAATATAATAAAAATTATGACATGTTTAATAGAGGTAATTTAGGTGGAAAGGGACAAAATGGAATATTAGCAGACATAGAAAATACAGATAACCTTTTGTTACTGATAAGAAAAGATACTTATAAGAAAAATTGGCAACATCCATTTGCATTGACAGATTATATAGTAGAAAATTATAAGAAAATAGGGGAAATAAACATATTTGACATATATGAAAAATAAACAGAAGGGAGAGAGTGAATGAAGAAATTATTAAAATACATAGCAGTATTCATAGGCCTAATAATAATATACATATTGTTATTAGCACTTATATCTCTAATTCCAACTCAAGCAATCAAAACAAATGTAGAAAAATCAGCAGAAGAATTATTGCCACTTGGAGAAAAAACTCATCTAGAATATCTAGGAAAAACAGTAACACTCTTCAATTTCACAGATGCCCTAATGATAAACACAGCATATTCGATAGAACCAGATAAACCTTTATACACAGCAATGATAGCAAGGAGAAACTATATCCCACGGAATAACAACTAAAACATATACTGACACAAAGCCAGAAGGCATAGAACCAGAGGGAAATGCAGCACCTTATAATGGAGAAATGTATCAAACACAAGAACTATCAAACTTAGTAAATGGAGTAGACCAAGAATCCATAGAATATGCAAGATATTGGCATGGTTACTTAGTATTCTTGAGACCATTTTTGTTATTATTTGATTATAGCACAATGCAAATTCTAAGTGCCATAATCTTCGGAATATTGACAGTAATAATGTGCTATTTAATATATAGAAAAATAAACATATTTGTAGCAATTGCATTTATCATGAGTCTATTTACAGCGGATGTATTTACGGCAGGAGTTTCACTAAATGCCATAACACCATTCTATATAGCAGTGATTGCATCAATAGTATTATTATGGAGATTTAATAAAATAAAAGATAAATTTATGATATTTTTTATAATAGGTTCAGTTACTGCTTACTTAGATTTACTTACAACGCCACTAGTTACACTAGGAATACCAATAACACTATACTTTTTACTAAGTCAAAAACAACAAGAAATGAGTACAAAAGAAATAATAATCAAATTAATTAAAATATCATTAGCATGGGGACTTGGATATGCCTTAACAACAACAATAAAATGGTTTATAGTGGATGTATTATATGGAAGAGAAGTAGTTATAAATTCAATACAAGAATTCTTTTATAGAACAGGAAACACCTTAGAAGAATCTAAATTTGTAATGATAGGAGCAACATTAATTAAGAACTTCAAGCTAATGGGGAAATCAACACTATACATAATGCTTATAAGCATATCAATATTACTAGTATTATTAACAAAATTTCAAACAAAAGAAGCAAGGAAAACAAAATTGTGGATATATGGAATAATAGCACTTATGCCACTTTTATGGTATACAGTACTCTTAAACCATTCAGTAGTACATGCATTTTTTACTTATAGGAATATAATATTAATAATATTTAATATACAAATACTTGCAATATTGTATGTACAAAACCTTATAGCCAAAAAAGGAGAATGAAATGAAACTATTACTGCACACATGTTGCGCGCCATGTAGCGTATACTGTATAGATAATTTAAGAAAAGAAGGAATAGAGCCAACTATATATTGGTACAATCCAAACATTCACCCATACACAGAATATAAAGCAAGAAGAGATACATTAAAAGAATATACAGAAATGATAGAAATAAAAGCGATATTTGAAGAAGAATATGGCTTAAAAGAATTTTGCAAAAGTGTCATAGGAAATTTAGAAACAAGATGTGAAGATTATTGCTATAAAGTACGTTTAGAGCAAACAGCAAAGCATGCAAAAGAACATAGATATGACACAATAAGCACAACTTTGCTAATAAGCCCATATCAAAAGCACGAAATTCTAAAAAAGCAAGGAGAAGAAATTGCAAAAAAGTATGGTTTAAACTTCTTATATAAAGACTTCCGAATAGGCTTCAGAGAAGGACAAACAAAAGCAAGAGAACTAGGATTATATATGCAAAAATACTGTGGTTGTGTATTTTCAGAAGAAGATAGATATTATGACCGTATTTTGAAAGATAAGGAGAAATATTGTAATATAAATCAATAATTATAAAACAAGATGCATTATACAGTTCGTGGAAATACATATTGAAAGAAATTACAAATATAGTTGAAGAAAATAACGATAAATAATTTTGCAGTTTTAATGGTTTATAGCAGAAGAAGATAGATATTTCGAAAAAAATTAGGAGGTAAGGGAATATGGCAAGATTAGTGTTGATAGATGGGAATAGCATATTAAATAGAGCATTTTATGGAATAATGGGAAGTAATATGTTACAAACAGAAGATGGAACATATACAAACGCAGTATATGGATTTTTAGCAATAATGTTCAAGATTTTAGATAGTTTAAATCCAGAATACATGGCAGTTGCATTTGATATGAGAGCACCTACATTTAGACATAAAATGTATAGCGAATACAAAGGTACAAGAAAAGGAATGCCAGATGAACTTGCAGCCCAAATGCCACTTATAAAAGAAGTATTAAATGCAATGAATATCAAAATAATAGAAAAGGAAGGCTATGAGGCAGATGATATACTAGGAACACTTGGAAAAATGGCTAGTAGAAAAGGATTAGATGTAACAATTTTATCAGGAGATAGAGATACCTTCCAGCTTGCAACAGACAAAATAACAATAAGAATACCAAGAACTAAAAACGGCAAAACAGAAGAAGATGACTATAACAAAGAAAGAATAAAAGAAGAATATGGAGTAGAACCAAAATCTCTAATAGAAGTAAAAGGACTTATGGGAGATAAATCAGATAATATTCCACGGAATAGCAGGAATAGGTGAAAAGACAGCACTAAACATAATAAAGAAATATAAAACAATAGATAATCTATATAAAGCCATAGAAGCACGGACAAGCAGAAGAGATAAAGGGCAAACTAAGAGAAAAAATAATAACAGGAAAAGAAGATGCTATTATGTCAAAAGAACTTCGGTACAATAAATACTAAAAGTCCAATAGAAGAGAGTATAGAAGAACTAAAAAGAAACGAATGGGATAATGACAAAGTCTTAGAAATATTCACAAGATTAAGATTTAACAAATATATAGATAGATTTTCTCTAAGAAGTGAAGAAAAAGAAGTCAATCCATTAGAAGAAATCGAAATAATAGAAGACTTAAATGAAAAGCATATAATAGAATTAACAAATAAAATAGAGAAAGAAAAACAAATAATATATTACCTAAATGTGAAAGAAAATACCGACGAAGAAAAAATTATAAAAAAAGATATATATAGTATTAGCATAATAATAGAAAACAAAGTATATTATATAGCTAATGAGCGAACAATAAAAAATAATCTTCAAAAAATATTTGAGAATTCAGAAATAAAGAAAATAAGTTATAAACTAAAACAAGACTATATATTGCTAAAACAAATGGATATAAGCCTAAAAGGTTTCAGCTATGATATAGAAATAGCAGGATATATAATAGATTCTATAAAAAATAAATATGATATAGAAACATTAAGTATAAGATACTTAAACATAGAACTGCAAAGATACCTAAAAACAAAAGCACCAAAGGAGGAAGAACAATTAACTCTGTTCAGTATGACAGAAGGAAGCCAAGATGAAGAAGATGAAAGTGAAAAAATAAAAGCTTGCTTATATATTTATGCAATAAAAAAACTATATGAAGTAACTAAAAAAATGATAGAAGATCAAGGAAACTTAGAACTATTCCAAAGAATAGAAATGCCAACAGCAGAAGTTCTAGCAAAGATGCAGTACACAGGAATAGGAATAGATAAAGAAGAACTTATAGAATATGGTAGAAAAATAAAAGCAGAAATAGAAGAAAAAACTAATAAAATATATCAATTATGTGATCAAGAATTTAATATAAACTCTACAAAGCAATTAGGAAAAGTCCTATTCGAGGATTTGAAATTACCAGTACAAAAAAAGAAAAAGAGTGGATATTCAACAGATGTAGAAGTATTAGAAAAACTAAGAGAAGAACATCCAGTAATACAAGAACTATTAGATTATAGACAACTGTGTAAATTAAATTCAACATATGTAGAAGGAATGTTACCATACATAAATAAGAATACAGAAAGAATACATTCATATTTCCACCAAACAGTAACAGCAACAGGAAGAATAAGCAGTGCAGAACCAAATCTGCAAAACATTCCAACAAGATTTGAACTTGGAAAAAACCTAAGAAAAGTATTTAAACCACGACCACGGTTATATCTTTATAGACGCAGACTATTCGCAAATTGAATTAAGAGTATTTGCGCACATAGCAAATGACAAACACATGATAGAAGCTTTTCAAAAAGGAGTAGATATACACAGAGATGTCGCATCTAAGGTATTTGATAAAAAATTAGAAGAAGTAACAAGTGAAGAAAGAACAAAGGCAAAAGCAGTAAACTTTGGTATAGTATATGGAATAAGTGATTTTGGTCTAGGAGAACAACTACATATGCCTAGAAAAGAAGCAAAAGCTTATATAGAAGGATATCTTGAAAAGTATAGTGGTATTAAAGAATATATGACTAAAATAGAAGAAGAAGCAAAGGAAAAAGGTTATGTAGCCACAATATTTGGAAGAAGAAGAAATATACCTGAGCTGAAGTCTCAAAATTTTATGGTAAGGCAGTTTGGAGCAAGGGCAGCATTAAATATGCCAATACAAGGAACTGCGGCTGATATAATGAAACTTGCTATGATAGAGGTGAATAAGCAAATAGAGACGAGAAACTTGAAGTCTAGATTAGTCTTACAAGTGCATGATGAACTTCTATTAGAGGTTCCAGAAGCGGAAAAAGAGGAAGCTATTGAACTATTAAGAAATTCTATGGAGAATATAGTAGAACTATCAGTACCTTTAATAGCAGAGGTAACTAGTGCAGATAGTTGGTATGGATGTAAATAAGTGCTAAAGAAAAACTAAAAGGAGCTTGAAATTTGAAGAAAAAACTAATTATCATTTTAATCATAATAATTGCTATGATAGTATTGTTCCAAGTATTTAGTGTATATCATATAATTCTTAAGGCATATTATCCAGATATGTATTCAGAAGAGGTAGAAAAGTTTTCAGAAAAGTATGGTATAGAGAAACATTGGATATATGCTTTAATAAAGGCTGAGAGCAATTTTAAGAAAGATAGTGTCTCTCGGAAGCGGAGCTGTTGGTTTAATGCAACTTATGGAGAACACAGCTTTAGAAGTTTCAAACGAGATTCGGAATTGATGATATGAATTTGAATGATGCTGAAACTAATATTGAGATTGGAACGAATTATTTTGTAAAGTTGTTAAAATATTATGATGGAAATTACTATTTGGCGATTACAGCATATAATGCAGGAATAGGAACAGTATCTAGATGGATAAAGGAAAAAACAATAAAGCCAGACGGCTCTGATATAGAGAATATTCCGTATAAAGAGACAAATAATTATGTGAGAAAGATACTAAAAAATTATAAGATATATAAAGAACTATATGGAGATGAAAAATAATGAATATTGAAGAAATTAAAGAGAATTTAAGTAAAAGATTAAGCGAAAAACGTTATACGCATTCATTAGGCACAATGAATGCTGCAAAAGAATTAGCTAGTATCTATGGAGAAAATGTGGAAGAAGCAGAAATAGCAGGATTAATACATGATGTAGCGAAAGAGCTAAGAAAAGATGAAATAGAAGAATACCTTGAGAGATACAACATAAAACCAGATGAAATCGAGCAAATACAAATTGGTCTACTTCATGCAAAACTAGGAGCAGTTATAGCAAGAGATGAATTTAATTTAAGCAGAGAAATTCAAAAAGCCATAGAATATCATACAACAGGAAACAAAAATATGGATAATTTTGCAAAAATAATCTACTTAGCAGATAAAATAGAAGAAAACAGAAATTATGATAATGTAGAAGAGTTTAGAATATTAGCAAAACAGAGTTTAGATGAAGCAATGTTAGCTTTTTTAGATTTTACTATACAAAAAACAATAAAAAAAGGGCATCTAATTCATCCAGACACAGTAGATTTGAGAAATTTTCTTTTAAATCACTTGACAAATGTATAAATTTGTATTAAAATATTTAAGTATTATGATAAAATATGTAAAAATAGTAGTTACTCCCCGGTAAACTGCTGGTTTTACAGTTTTATATATAGAAGAATTAGAATGGAGGAAATTAATTGCCATGAATAATACTACTTATAGTGTAAAAAAAGATGAAATAGTTAGAAAATGGTATATAATTGATGCAGAAGGAAAACCTCTTGGAAGAGTTGCAACAGAAGTAGCTAGATTACTTAGAGGAAAACATAAACCAACTTTCACACCAAATATGGACGTTGGAGATCATGTTATTGTTATCAATTGTAGTAAAGTAATTTTAACAGGTGATAAATTAAATCAAAAAGTTTATAGACATCATTCAGGATATATCGGAGGAATGAAAGAAACATCAGCAAAGGATATGCTACAAAATAATCCAGAAAAAGCAATGATGCTTGCAATAAAAGGAATGCTTCCACACAATAGTCTAGGAAGACAATCAATCAAAAAGCTTAGACTATATGCAGGCAGTGAACATGAAAATCAAGCACAAAAACCAGAAGTATGGGAATTTTAAAGGAGGAAAAGTAAATGCCTAAAGCAAGTTCAGATAAAATAATGTTCTATGGTACAGGAAGAAGAAAAAGCTCAATAGCTAGAGTAAGGCTAGTTTCAGGAACAGGTAAAATAACAATAAATTCTAAAGATATAGATGAATATTTAGGACTAGAAACATTAAAAGTAATAGTTAGACAACCATTAGTTGCAACAGATACACTAAACAAATATGATGTACTATGCACAGTAAAAGGTGGAGGAATCTCAGGTCAAGCAGGAGCAATCCGTCATGGAATAGCAAGAGCACTAAACGAAGCAAACAGCGAGTTTAGACCAGTACTTAAAACAAAAGGTTTCTTAACAAGAGATCCAAGAATGAAAGAAAGAAAAAAATACGGACTTAAAAAGTCAAGAAAAGCTCCACAATTTAGTAAGAGATAAAATAAAACATATAAACAGGGTGTCCCTAAATGGGACACCCTTTATTAACTTTTCTTAAAATTGGTTACAATGTGCTAGACATTCTGCGCAGTAATCAGTGTTTTACGAAAGAATGCACAATGTGGCAAGGCTTGAACGGAACCATGATAATAGGAGTAACCGTTGCTGTGAGCTTTTTCTTCGTAGCACACGGATGCACTTTGTGGTGGATGCCAGAATGGTGATTCACATAGCCAAGAAGATGCAAAGGAAACTTCTTACGCTTCTTCTTAGGCGCATGGGTATCAGTAACAATATTCGCATCAGAGACATTTTTGAGATAGCGCATAGCCTCAGCAGAAAAATTGCCATAGTGCTTTGCAATCTGAATGCGTCTCTTGAAACGCCGAATAGTTTCAGCAAAGCGTTTACGATCCAAAGGAGACAAAACAGCATCTCCAAAAAGCTTATATTCAGCAAATTTCTTTTTAGCCTCTTGATACCTCTTACAAATAAATCCGATGTTTGTGACTTCATGGTGCTCGATGGACTTAGATTTTGCGTTGCAGGTTACAAAGGACTTCTCAGTACTTCCATGGAAAAAACCTACGAGCCGATTTGTTGCACGGATATTCCTCGCACGCCGATCTTCATGTTTGGATTTCTCCGCAATGTGAGCTACCAAAGCCTCATTTGTATCCTCATCAGAAAAGAGCATGGAATATTCCACATCTTCGCCAATCTCGCCATTCAGATACAGTTCTTTTTCATAGACGTTGTTTTTGCAAGAGTCAGAAGTGTCATGGCATTCACATAAAGCCAAATCCTGTAAAGCATAAAGACGCTGAGCGTCGCCTGAGAAGGTTTTTGATGGATGGTTTGAAGTCCAATTTTTGCCATAGAAGTCTTCAACAAACTTGCAGAATTCATCTCGGTCACTGAAAATGTTCATCGAGAAGAAATCTTCATATTGCTGAATGAGAGATTCCTGTCTTAAACGTTCTTGCTCAAGGAGAGCGCATTGTTCAAGGCCAACTTGCTTAATTTTCTCAACTCTGAGATATTCCTGGGGAGTAGCAAACTCACTCTTAACAAATGCCAGATAATCGCTAGGTTCACCAAAGGCATAGAGGTCGGAGTCTACTGCTTCCTCATACTGAGGATGGGACCGATTGTACTTGCTCATTAATATATCCTCCTTGTAAGGAAAGTTATATAAAGATAAATGAAAAACATTCATCTTCATACCAAAAAATGGTTATGTTAATATTATATCAGAAAATATAGTAAAAGACAATCTAATTATTATAAAAAATTAATTTAGTATATAAAGTGCTTAGAGAAATTAATCGCTAGCTATTTAAAAGAGTATAATTCTTGCTTTGACTGCTAACAGCATGTTTATATATACAACAAAAGAGCACATAGTGTGCTCTTTTTGCTAATCTAAGTTTTGAATTGGTGCTACCTGTTCTATTTCTTGTCTTTGTCTCTTTGGTACTTCTACTTTTGGTGGTACTATTGAGGCATAGTTTTCTCCGTCAAATATTTGCAAGTCTATTGTTCTTGTTAGTACATCGGTATAACTATATGTGGTACTTGATTCTTCTGTATCATATTTTATTACAAATACACTTGGGTATGCTTTTTGTAATGTTGCTTCTTTTTCGAAGAATTTACTCCTGCCTAATGCTCCTTTTACTATTATCTTTTGTCCTTCTTTTTCTTCTATGTCTTCTCTTAAGTTTGTGATATCATCTCTGTAAATCATTTTACCACCCATTTCCTTAACATGTTTGCATTATATCATTTTTTGCATTTAATGTCAAAGAATGTCGATTTTTATATAATCCTTTAACCCTTTATTTCTAAAGGGTTTTGTTGACTTTTTGCGAATTATTACAATTGTATTACAATTGTGTTACGTTTTGTAATATTTCATTTTTTTCCTCTTGCAAACCTTCCGCCTACACGTTTTCCTTCATCATGAAGTTCTGCCGTTATATCCCTCGTTGTTACTATTCTGTTCTTATCTGTTGTTGCTATTTTTTCTGCGACTAATAATGGATCCATAAAATCTATTAATATTCTCGCAGGCGAAGAAGCAAAGTTTGCTCCGTGACGCCATTATTGCTTCGAAAAAACTTTGACATGCTCCTGCAAATATTACTATGTCTTTATCTGGTCTTGCATTTTTTCTTGCTTCTACTACTGAACTAATAAAGTACCTTGAGTTTCTATAATTATATATATCATTATATTTATCTCCTGTTTTTATCATTCCATCATGTCCTGTTATTACAACTATATCTGGGTCATATCTTCTGATTAAATTTCCTATTACTTGCGGTTGTCTATTTTCTGGTACATTTTTTACTATTGCTCTTAATCCTAATTTATTATAGTATTTTTCTGATTTTTGTGTATACCTTTTATCTCCATCTAAATGTAGTATTAGTGCACTTGTTACTGGGTTGTTTCTATTTCTATTTTTAAATGGAAATATTGCTCTTGCTGAATATTCTAGTCTCTTTTTAATCTTTTTTTCAATTCCTCTTTTTTCTGTGTCTACTTCTTCTTTATCTACCTTTACGAGGTCTTCTAAGTCTGCATCTGCTTCTATACGATAATGTACTCCTTTTAAAATGGCATATGAATTTCCGTTTTTTACCTTTATTATTCTTTGTACATAAAATAAGATATCTTTTCCATGTGATTTGCGTCCTACAATGTCGCCTTTTTTTATTTCCACTTTTTTCACCTCTATTTATTTTATGTTTCTTTGCTTTAATTTGTTGCTTTGTTTCTGCCTTTCTTTGGAAGTAATATCTTTAATTTTTAAAAATTAAAGATACTATTTCTAAAAGGCTTTTTACATATAAAAGATTTTTTTGTATAATTTTCTTTTTTTGGCTAATAATAAGCACGAGTTAAAAAACAGCTTGAAAGGAGGTTTTGTTATGGCTTCTCAAAAACATTTGTATATTACTGGCACTTCTAATGTTTCTTGGAAAGATGCTATAGTTCAAGCGGTTGCTGAGGCTTCTAAGACTATTGACTATTTGACTTCTGTTAAAGTTTTGGAGCAAAGAGCTACTATTTCTGGTAAAAAACTTTCTGAATTTTTTGTTGATTTAGATTTAGTTTTTACTATTGATAGAGAAAGAGAGGATTAATTTTTATGGATAAAATACAGACAAATGCAGAGTATCAAGATTTTGTTAATAAAAAATCTCCTAATTCTCCTATAATTAAAAATTGCTTTAATGCTTTTTGGGTTGGAGGTTTGATTTGTATAATTGGACAATTTATCTTGGATTTTTGCAAATTTAGAGGGTTTGACACTGAAACATCTGGTACTATTGTTTCAATTATTTTAATTGGTATTAGTGCTTTTCTTACTTCTCTAAATATTTTCAATAAAATTGGTAAGTTTGCTGGTGCTGGTTCTCTTGTTCCTATCACTGGTTTTGCAAATTCAATTGTTTCTCCAGCAATAGAGTATAAATCAGAAGGATATGTTATGGGTGTTGGTGCTAAGATGTTTACAGTTGCAGGTCCTGTTCTTGTATATGGCATTTCTGCTTCTATCTTGGTTGGTATAGTTTACCTTATTTTTAATACTCAGACTATTACTTTGGTCTAATATAGAAAGGAGTTGTTATGCAAAAGTTAGGAAAACAAACTATTAAATTTGATACGCCGCCTTCTATATTAGAAACTGCTTCTATTGTCGGACCTAAGGAGGCTCAAGGCCCTCTTGCTAAATATTTTGATTCTTGTTTAAATGATGAGTTTTGGGGGGAGAAGACTTGGGAAAAAGCAGAGAGTAAGATAATCAAAGAAACCATTAGTCTTGCTATTAATAAATCAAAAATTCCATCTGATGATATAGATTTCTGCTTTGCAGGAGATTTGCTTAACCAATGTATTTCTGCAAGTTTCGGAATTCGTAGTTTTTCTATTCCGTATTTCGGAATATTTGGTGCGTGTTCTACTTTTGTTGAGGGAATGATTTTAGCAAGTATCTTTGCTTCTTCTGGAATGGCTAATAACTGTCTTTTTGCAACTTCTAGTCACTTTTGTAGTGCAGAAAAGCAATTTAGATTTCCATTAGAACTTGGCAATCAAAGACCTCCTACTTCTCAGTGGACTGTAACTGGGGGGGCTTCTGGCATTATTTCTTCTTCAGGTAATGGGCCTTATGTTACTCATGCTACACCTCGGAAGGATTGTAGATATGGGTATAAAGGATGCTAATAATATGGGAGCTGCAATGGCGCCTGCTGCTGTTGATACTATGCTTGCTCATTTTAAAGATACTGGAAGAAAGCCTAGTTATTATGACCTTATTATTACTGGAGACCTTGGACATATTGGTAAAGATATTGTTTGTGATATGATGCCTACCTATGGATATAATGTTAAACCTAATTATAATGATTGTGGTGTTTTGATATTCGATAAAGAGGCTCAAGATACTCACTCTGGTGGTAGTGGTTGTGCTTGTTGTGGTACTGTTTTTTCTGGTTTTCTATTTAATCAGCTTAAACAGAAGAAATATAATAAGATTTTGCTTATTGCAACTGGGGCACTCATGAATTCTACCTCGTCTCAACAAGGCGAAAGTATCCCTGGAATTGCTCATGCAGTTGCCATTGAGAATTTAGATAATTAGGAAGGAGGAATGAATATGGACATGTTTTTTAGCAGTTTGAATTTTATGGACTATATATGGTGCTTTGCTGTTGGTGGTCTTATTTGTGTTATTGCACAGATTTTAATTGATAAAACAAAAATAACTCCTGCTAGAATCTTAGTACTGTTTGTAACAATTGGTGCTATTCTTCGGAGGACTTGGTATTTATCAATATATCATAGACTTTGCTGGTGCTGGTGCTACTGTTCCTCTAACTGGATTTGGTGCAAATCTTGCTAAGGGTGCTATTAAAGGAGTTAAGGAAATTGGTTTCCTTGGAGCTTTTACTGGAGGAATTAAAGCTGTTGCTGGGGGAATTGCAGCTGCTATATTCTTTGGATACATCGCATCTTTAGTTGCTAAGCCAAAAATGAAGAAGCAGTAATCCTGCTTCTTTGATTTTGTTTAAAACATAGAATTATTATATAAATTATAATATTGACCATTTGGAATAACTGTATTAGAAATTGTTACAAATTTAATAGAATAAATATCCGCATAAATTGTAGTATTACTTTCTAAAGACCTTAATAAAATGTAACTTGCACCTACATCTTGCAAAATACCTATTCTATCCACTAAATTATTAGTTCCTATTAAAAATTCTACTCTTACTAATTTACCTATTTGTTGTCTTAAAAATGCTGGTGTGTATATATTATTAGTCAAAACTTCTGGTGAATTTGAATTAGTTATTACTGGATGTTCCATTTGTCTTTTGTTTGATATTTTATTATCTTCCATATAAAAATCTCCTTAAATTTGATTTTAAACCTTAAGTATTTGCATAAGAAGCAGTTGGTCTATAAAAGCAATGTTCTCCTAATCTAGTATGAAATGTTCCTGAACCATTAGATGGAAATGTATTACTACAGCTAGGTCTAAACGGATTTAGATACCATAAGCATTCTCCTATTTCGTTTAGTCTATTTCCTGCAACTACCCAGTCTGCTATGTTATAATGAATATCTGTAGGTGTCATATTATAAATATTTTGTGAATTATATTTTCCTAAGAGTGTTTCTACTGCACAATCAAATTGACCAGGTTGAAATATAATATTTCTAATACTTCCACCTTGAGAAATTCTAGCATACTCACCATCTGAAACATTTACTCTGTTCATTATTACAGATGCAACTGCTTTCATTCCATTTTCTCCTTCTCCTCCTGCTTCACATTGCACAATTCTTGCAATTAATTCCCTGTCAGAATACGCCATAAATAATCCTCCCTTTTTTATTTTATGAAAAAGGGAAATAAGAGTGAAGAAATATGAAAAATTAATTATTTAGATTCGAAAAACTTTACATAAAACAAAAAAGTTGACGTTATTGTAAATTCGTGATATAATTATAATATCTCAAATAGTAGGAGGTGTTGATATGTTCGGATTTTGCAGAAAAAAGCAAGCCCGACAGCAGTCAACCAAAAACGATTCCCAAAGTCGGGAAAAGCGAGTCTCAAGCTATTCCTCAGTCGTAAGGTATGCCCTGTATACGGCGCAAATCGACCAGCTTCCGAATGGAGCAGTAGGAGTAATCATTGCAGATGCTGTCGACATTTTGGGAGCTATGGTTGCAAGGAGCATATTCAATGTTCCTGTCATAGTTCATAGAACTGGAAACTGCTACGAGTTTTACAACCATGAGTTGGATTCCTGTGGTAGTATCCGGATTTTGAGCCATGATGGGGAAAATTATGACATTGAAGTTCAGGGGGAAGAACTGCAACCGCATAACAATGGTGGATTTCATTCTTCTGCGTTTATGAATGTTTTGTCGTATGACTATGACAAAACAGACAGGTTGCTCAAAGAGAAATTCCCCAATGCACAGATTATGCGAGCCTCAAAATGAAAAATAGCTGAGAAGATACAAGAAGGTGTGTGCGAAAGCACATGCCTTTTTGTATCTAAATTTTTTGTTCTTTTTTTCAAAACAAAAGCATATATATAATTAAAAGAAAAACTATTAAGGAGGAGAAGAACATGATAGACGCCATAAAAGAGAGCCTATGTATAAATAAAGCCGTCGGAAGTAAAAATTTTCAAATAACAATAGAAGGGGACTCTATAATACCAGATATAAAACCAGACATACTAAATAGTATCAGCACATCAGGAAATGTATGCATATATAAAAAAGAAATTTTAGAAGGCAAAATAAGATTAGATGGAAATGTGGATATATATCTAATGTACTTAGCAGATGGAGAAGGACAAAATACAAGAGCATTTAATTCTAACCTGGATTTTACAGAGATACTAGATTTCCCAGGAGTACAAGGAAAGATGACATTAGATGAAAATGTACAAATAAAGAACATAGAATGTAAAGTTTTAAATGGGAGAAAAGTAAATTTTAAAGTAATGTTAGAAATAGAAGCAAAAGTATTCTTGAATGAAAATGAACAAATGGTAAGAGAGGTAAATGGTATAAATGATATACAATCACAAGTAACAAATCTACGAATGAACACTTTAGTAGGTCAAAATGGAACTAAGACATCTGCAAAAGAAACTTTGATTATAGACAATACAGATAATCTATTAGAAATACTCAACTTTGATTTCAACATAATAAATAAAGACACAAAAATAAGCTATAATAAAGTATTGGCAAAAGCAGATATAGTAGTAAACTTGCTTTATTTGACAGATGATGGAAGAATAAGAAAAGCAGAGGAAACAATACCAATAATGGGATTTATCGACCTAGTAGGCGTATCGGAAGACGATTTATGTGATGTAAAATATAAACTAAAGAATGTAATTATAAAGCCAAATGCAATAGAAGACCATTCTATAAACGTAGAAATTGAAGTAGAGATGTTTTGCAGAGCTTTTGGTAATAAAGAAATAAGTTTAATACAAGATATGTATAGCCCAAGCAGAAACTTAAGTTTTAATCAAAAACAAGTTAGCACAATGCTTGATATGAGAAATACTAGAACGAGTGTAAATATAAGAGAAAAAGTAAGCTTAGAAGAAGAAAATAGCAGAATTTGTGATGTGTTAGTTGATATTGCAGTAAATGAAAGAAATATCTCACTAGGAACAGTAAAATATGCAGGAGACTTAAATTTAAGATTCATAGTAGTTAATAGTGAAGAAACAGATACAAGATCACAAGATATAAGTATACCATTTGCATTTAGTCAAGAAATAGAAGGATTAGATAAGGATAGTCAACTAGAAGTAGAAATAAGTCCGACATTTAAAGAATTTACAAAAGATGGAAATGATGTATCCGTAAAAGTAGATTTGGAAGTATTCACAAATTCATACAAATTAGAAAATATCAATATAATAGATACAATAGAAGAAAAAGAAGATGATGTAGTTAATCCATATAGTATGATAATATATTTTGTAAAACCAGGAGATACTTTGTGGAAAATAGCTAAAAAGTTTAGGAGTACAGTAGATGATATTGCAAGAATAAACAACATAGAAGATCCAAATAGGATAAGTGTAGGAATGCAATTATTTATACCAAAATGCTCAATATGTAGGAACACAGTACCAATAAATGCATAAAATAAAATATGGATAAAATATATACAAGAAAAAGGCTACGACTTCCTTGGGTAATGTATGTAGGCTTTACAAATAATAGAAAAAATGAGAGAAGGCAAAAATTAATTTTTCAATTTATATTTGTACTGGTTATAGCGGCAATAACCCTTATAACAGTAATAAACTCAATAAACCCAATCTTAGACCAAATATGTAAAGATGCAGCTAAAGCAAAGGCAACTATTATATCAAACAATATGGCAACAGAAGTGATGAAGAGATATTCCTATGAAGACTTTATAAAAATTCACAGAGGAACAAATGGGAATGTCTCAATGCTTCAATCAAACATTATAACAATAAACGAAGTGACATCAGATGTAGCAGTAAAAATTCAAGAAGCATTAATTAGCGATGATGAAAGTATAACAGATATAAAATTAGGCAGTTTTACAGGAATAAGAATTTTATCAGGATTAGGACCAAACATAAATATAAAATTTATAGATACAGGAACAGTAGAAACAAAAGTAAGGTCAGAATTTGAAAGCACAGGTATAAACCAAACAATACATAGAATATATTTAGATGTAAAATGCCAAGTAAATATACTAACACCATATAACACAGTAAAAGAAACAATCACAAATGAAGTTCTCTTAGCCGAAAATGTAATAGTAGGCTTAGTGCCTTCAACGTACTATAACTTAGAAGGTATGGATAAGGATAAATTAGTAGATATAATCGAATAAATCTTTTTATTCGACTATATCTATGCTTTTTATACAATTAAGAACTTGCATAATCATAAGCGTTCGAGAGCACCTTGTCGAAAAATGTCGAATGGTTTTGCTTGACAAAATGAGAAAAAGAGTATACGCTTAATATATATAATTTTTATGCATAAAATTAAAATCAAAACAATCAATAACAACTTAAGTAAGGCACAAAAAATCTTTAGGAGTTCACCTAAAATAAATCAAAAAACAACTAATTTTAAAAAAAATAAGAATTTTTTGAATTATATATTGATTTAACTCATTAATTAATATATAATAGAAGGAGAAAAACATGAAAAGAAAAATAGCAGTAACAAATGATATGGCATTCCAACAAATATTTGGAAAAGTAGGAAACGAAAGAATAACAAAAGCACTATTAGAAAAAGTATTAAATATAGATATAGACGATATAACATTAGATGTAAATAAACAAATATTAG
>JAAVZW010000005.1 GCA_022791835.1 Clostridia bacterium
TAACAACAATAGACGAATTAAGCCCAAATCAAACATATAGAATAACAGCAATTGCATATGATAATGCAGGAAATGCATCATTAGAAAGTGACACAACAACAGCAACAACCAAAGGAGAACTAAAAGCACCAGATATACAAATAAGTGGAAACACAAAAAATGGATACTATGTAGGAGATGTAACAATAACAGTAAACGACACATCAGAAAGCACAAAAACAAGAGTAGCAAGAATAAAAGTAACAGGAGCAGGAACAGAAAGAACAATAACAGGAACAAGCGGAAGTTTTACAATAACAGCAGATGGAACATATACAATAACAGCATTGGCAGAAGATGCACAAGGAAACAAATCAGACATAGCAACAAAGCCAGCTTTTACAAGAGATGCAACAGCACCAAGTGCAAGTTTATCAGTAGGAAGTAAAGGAACATATACAATTTCAGTAACAGCATATGGTTCAGATAGTACATCAGGAGTACAGAGCTATAAATTCGAATACAAAAAGACATCTACATCAACATGGACAACTGCCACAACAAAAACAACCTCAGCAACATCATGTACATATACATACTCAGTACCAAGTGATAATACAACCTATAACTTAAGGGTAACAGTAACAGATAATGCAGGTTGGACAAATGAAGGAACAGGCAGTGCAACAACAAACAAAGCAAATACAGCACCAACAGTAACAGCAAGTTTCGCAAGTAAAACAACAAATTCAATAACAATAAATGCAAAAGGACAAGACAGAGAAGGAGGAACACTAACGTATACATTATATATAAAAACTGCAAGTGGAAGTTGGCAATCAAAAGCAACAACGACAGGTTCTCCAAATTCACAAGTAACAATGACAGCAAGAGGATTAACAGAGTATACGGATTACTACTATAAAGTAGATGTACGAGATAATGGAAATTTAACAGGAACAACTGGACAATTAGGAGCTATTAAAACATATTGTCCTGGAACGAAAACTTGTACAGGTACAATAACAGAACAATACTGTGGAAAATGTGAAAGAAGATTTACATCATCATTACCAGCAGCAACTATATGTTTTTATTGCAGATTATCTGGTGATACTAGAGAATATGAGGTAATGTGTCAAACATGTAGAAAAGTAATTGGAACAACTTCAATGTGTGGTACATGTAATGAAAGTAGCCCACCATCACCACATAATTTATTAATCTGTTCTATTTGTGGCAGCGTAAGTAGCAAAACTCATAAAATATCTTGTGGACATACACGGAGCTACAGGACAACATGATTAATTGGCGAATTGTAAAAGTAAATTCCAGGTGTAAGAAAAACATCAAGTAATATGAAGTGAAAAAATAAATGTAGACACAAAAAGAATGTGTTTACATTTATTTTTTCATATTCTAGGAAAGTACGTGCGTAGCATGTAATTGACGTAGAAGGAAATGATGCAAAACTTAGATTTTCTTATCGAAGAATAAGCTTAGAAAATATTAGTTCCGTTTTTTATTAAATTTATTTTCAAATTACTGAATAAAAAATAAAAACAGAAATCACAAAAATCTCTTTCTTTTTTTCAAAAAACAATATATAATAATACAAATATAAAAAATAAAAAAGGAGACATAACCCATGAACTTACCAAATAAACTAACAATCCTAAGGATATTCCTAGTTCCAGTAATAGTTATAATTCCATTTCTAGGAATAAAAGGTGAATTCTTAGGTATAGGCATAGATTTTTGGATAATGAACTTAATTTTTATAATAGCCTCAATCACAGACAAACTAGATGGATATATAGCGCGTTCACGTAATCTAGTCACAAACTTTGGAAAATTCCTAGACCCAATAGCAGATAAAATACTAGTGCTAGCAGCAATGTTAATCTTAGTAGAAAAACAAATGCTACCAGCATGGATACCAGTAATTGTTTTAACACGCGAATTTGTTGTGTCAGCATATAGACTAATTGCAGTAGAGCAAGGAGGGAAAGTAATACCAGCATCAGTATGGGGAAAACTAAAAACAGTGACACAAATGATAGCTATAATTTTAGCCTTTATAAACATAAATGGTACAAATATCTTCTTTGGCTTTATAAAAGGAGGCCTAAGCCCATTAGAACTAACAATAAATATAGCAACATCAGTAATGTTACTAGTTTCAGTTGTAGCAACAATATTTTCAGGTTGGGACTATATAAAAGGTGGTAAAGATTTATTTAAAGATAAATAAAAATGATGAGGTAAAACAATGGATAAAATGAATAAAGAAGAAGCAAAGAAAAAAATACAAGAATTAAGGGAAAAAACAGACTATTATGCAAAAAAATATTATGATGATGATAGCCCAGAAATATCAGATTTTGAATATGATATGCTAATGCTAGATTTAAAAAATCTAGAAAAAGAATTCCCAGAATTTCTAGACAAAGACTCACTAACCCAAAAGGTAGGCGGAAATGTAAAAGAGGGCTTTGAAAAAGTAGAACATGAAGTTCCACTTCAAAGCTTACAAGATGTATTCACAATAGAAGAATTACGCCTATTTGATACAAGAATTAGAAAAGATACAGAAAAAGAAGAAGTGATTTATACAGTAGAAGGAAAAATAGACGGATTATCAGTTGCCCTAGAATATATAGACGGAAAATTTGTAAGAGGAGCAACACGTGGGAATGGTCAAATAGGAGAAGATGTTACAGCAAACTTAAAAACAATAAAGAATATCCCAAAAACTTTAAAAGAAAGTATAAATATAACAGTACGTGGAGAAGTTTTTATATCAACAAAAGATTTTGAAAAAATGAATGAAGAACAAGAAATCCTAGAGGAGAAAACTTTTGCAAATGCAAGAAATGCAGCAGCAGGTTCGCTTAGACAATTAGATAGCAAAAAAACAGCTAAAAGACCACTAGATATCTATATATTCAACATCCAAAAACTAGAAGGAAACACATACACATCGCACTATGAACAACTGCTATATTTAGAAAAACTGGGATTTAACGTAAATCCAGTTAAAAAACAATGCATAGGGATAGAGAATGCTATAAAAGAAGTAGAAAGTATAGGCGAAAGAAGAGCAAGCCTAGGCTTTGGAACAGATGGAGCGGTAATAAAAGTAGATGACTTAAATTTAAGAGAAGACCTAGGTACGAATTTCAAAACTCCTAAATGGGCAATAGCATATAAATATCCACCAGAACAAAAAGAAACAATCCTAAAAGATATAATTTGCCAAGTACGGAAGAACAGGAGCAATTACACCAATGGCAATATTAGAACCAGTTAAATTAGCAGGCT
The DNA here is from genome assembly GCA_022791835.1 of Clostridia bacterium. Taxonomy (GTDB): domain Bacteria; phylum Bacillota; class Clostridia; order TANB77; family CAG-508; genus JAAWPK01. The sequence continues at coordinate 3,304 of JAAVZW010000005.1, forward strand.
CAACAATCTCAAAAACAACCCTTCATAATGAAGATTTTATAAAAGAAAAAGACTTAAAAGTAGGAGACCATGTAATAATACAAAAAGCAGGAGATGTCATTCCAGAAGTAGTAGAGAGTCTAAAAGAAAAAAGAACAGGCGAAGAGAAAGAATTTGAAATGCCAGAAATTTGCCCAGTATGTGGAGCACCAGCAATCAGAGAAAAAGATGAAGCTATAAGAAGATGTATACGGAATAGAATGTCCAGCTAGAACTTTAAGGAATATAGTACATTTTGCTTCAAAAGTAGGTATGGATATTGAAGGACTAGGATATGCAGTAATAGAACAACTAATAGAAAAAGAATTACTAAAAAATATAGCTGATATATATTATCTAAAAAAAGAAGATATAGCATCACTTAAAAAGAGTGGAGACAAGTTTGCAACTAATTTAGTAAATGCAATAAACAAAAGCAAATCAAATAATTTGGATAAATTAATAAGTGCATTAGGAATAAGGCATGTAGGAACAAAGGCTTCAAGGGTACTAGCAAAAGAATACAAAACTATGGACAAACTGTCAAAAGCGAATGAAATAAACCTAAGTTTGGTAGACGATATAGGAGAGATTACAGCTAAAAGTATAGTAGAATTCTTTAACCAAGAACAAACAATAGAACTTCTATCAAAACTAAAAACAGCAGGTGTTAACATGAAAAATGAAGAAGAGGAAGAAAATGACCAAAGATTTGCAGGAAAAACTTTTGTATTAACAGGAGCCTTAGAAAAGTACACTAGAGATGAAGCGTCAGCCATAATTGAAAAATTTGGAGGAAAAACAGCAGGTTCAGTATCAAAAAAGACAAGCTATGTCCTAGCAGGAGAAGATGCAGGAAGCAAATTGACAAAAGCACAGGAATTAGGTGTAACAGTTATAACAGAAGAAGAATTCGAAGAAATGACTAAACAAGAGATAGGAGAAGGAGAATGAAAACAAACAATTTTGAAGAATTTGAAAAAATCCTAGATGAAGGATATCAAGTCTATTTCACATATCTAAAAAATAAATATCTACTCTTCAAAACCACAGAAAATTGTTATACACAAAAACTAATTTATGTAGGACAAAAAAATCCACCAGCAAGAATGCAAATGGTAACAAAAAAATATATATCAGAAATTTTTCCATTCATGGAAGAACTAGAATACAAATATGAAACATAAGGAGTAAAAAAATGAAATATGTAACAAACAAAGAAGAAGGAATAATTTATACAAAAAGACCAGGAGCTTATGCAATAGTAGTAGAAAAGAATAGCGACAAAGTAGGAATAGTAACAAATGGAAAAGATTATTTTTACTTAGGAGGAGGAATAGAAGAAGGGGAAACAAACCTCCAAGCCTTAGCAAGAGAACTGATAGAAGAAGCAGGAAGTACATTAAAAAATATAAAAGAATTTGAAAGTGTTGGAGACTACATATATGATGAAGAAAAGGGATACTTTGATGTAGTGGCAAATGTATATATAGCAGAATTTGACCAAAAAATAACAGAACCAATAGAAAAAGACCATTTTGTAATATGGGTAAATCCAGAAGAATATGCAGACAGAATGTGTCGACCATGGCAAAAATATATTATGCAAGAATATATAAAAGAATATAGAAAATAAGCACAATTTCACATAAAGTTCACAAAAAAAGCACTATTTTTTTGATTATGCCTTGTATAATAGTAGAAATGCCAAGAAGAGAAAGGAAAAGAAAGAATAATGCTAAAATTACTAAAAAAAATAAACAAAATAGAAGTATTTATGATAGTCATATGTTTGATATTCATCATAGGTCAAGTATGGCTAGATTTGAAACTTCCAGACTACATGTCAGAAATTACAAAGCTAGTTCAAACAGAAGGTAGTGGAATAGGGGAAATCCTAGAACAAGGTGCATACATGTTAGCATGTGCAGGTGGAAGCCTTATTTTTGCGTGCATTGTAGGCTACTTTGCTTCATATATAGCATCTTCATTTTCAAAAAAGTTAAGAGGAGATTTATTTGAAAAAGTAGAAGATTTTAGCATGGAAGAAATGAATAAATTCTCTATAAGCAGTTTGATTACAAGAACAACAAACGACGTAACCCAAGTAGAAATGTTAATCGCAATGGGATTAGGGTTGATAGTAAAAGCCCCAATTACAGCAGTATGGGCAATAATGAAAATATTAGGGAAAAGCTTTGCGTGGAGTGCAATCACAGGAGGAGCAGTGCTAATACTCCTAATAACAATAGGGATACTAATGAAACTAGTATTCCCAAACTTCAAAAAAGTACAAAAAATAATAGACCAAGTAAACAATGTAACTAGAGAAAATCTTACAGGAATAAGAGTTGTAAGAGCCTTCAATGGAGAAAAATATCAAGAAGAAAAATTTGAAAAAGAGAATAAAGAACTAACAAATCTCCAGACCTTTAACCAAAGAAGAATGGCTATAATGTCTCCAATAATGTACCTAATCATGAATGGATTAACACTTGCAATCTATTTCGTAGGAGCATATATAATAGAAGACGCAGGAATGCTAGATAAAATAGGAATATTCAGTGATATGGTAGTATTTTCATCATATGCAATGCAAGTAATAATGTCATTCCTGATGCTCGCAATGATATTCATGATGTGGCCTAGAGCATCAGTATCAGCCAAAAGAATATTAGAAGTTTTGCAAGCAAAAATATCAATAAAAGACGGAAGCATAAAAGAAGACAATGGACAAGAAATAGGCACAGTAGAATTTAGAAATGTATCTTTCAAATATCCAGATGGCCAAGAACAAGTTTTAAAAAATATATCTTTCAAAGCAAATAGAGGCGATACAGTTGCAATAATAGGTTCAACAGGCTGTGGAAAATCTACACTAATAAACCTAATTCCAAGATTTTTTGATACAACAGATGGAGAGATATTAGTAGATGGAATAAATGTAAAAGAATATAACCAAGAATTCTTGCATAACAAAATAGGATATGTACCACAAAGAGCAGTAATGTTTTCAGACACAGTAAAAGGAAATGTATCATATGGAGAAAATGGAAAAGAGACTAAAGAAGAAGAAATAATAAAAGCAATAGAGGTAGCTCAAGGAAAAGATTTCGTAGAAAAAATGGAAAACAAATATGAATCACATATAGCAAGTGGAGGAACAAACATATCAGGAGGACAAAAACAGAGATTAGCGATAGCAAGAGCAATAGCAAGAAAACCAGAAATATATATATTTGACGATTCCTTTTCAGCACTAGACTATAAAACAGATAGCAAACTTAGAAAAGAATTAAAAGTATATACAAAGGATGCAACAAACATAATAGTAGCTCAAAGAATAGGTACAGTAATGTATGCAGACGAAATAATAGTCTTAGATGAAGGAAAGTGTGTTGGAAAAGGAAAACATAAAGAACTCCTTAAAAACTGCCCAGTGTATAGAGAAATAGCATATTCACAATTAAGCAAGGAGGAGTTAGAAGATGGAGAATAACGAAAAAAGAAGTGTACAAAGAAATGTAGGACCAAATAAAATCCAAGAAAAACCAAAAAACTTTAGAAAATCAATTTTCAAACTACTTCGGATACAACAAAAAGCTAAGAATTTTCTATATAATAGCAATAATATTTGGAATAGCAAGTTCAGTATGTGCAATAATTGGACCAAATAAGCTCTCAGAATTAACAGACACAATAACAGCAGGCTTGAGAACAGGAATGAACTTTGAAAAAATAGGAAGCATAGCAATATTTATGATATGCTTATATCTAATAAGTGCAGTACTTGACTTTTGCGCAAGTTTTATAATGGCAACTAGTGCAAACAAACTAGCAAAAGGTTTACGTACAAACATATCAACAAAGATAAATAGATTACCACTAAGATATTTTGATAAGCATGCTTTTGGAGATATCTTGTCAAGAGTTACAAATGATGTAGACACAATAGGAATGTCAGTCAGCCAAAATTTAGGAAGTTTTACATCAGCATTAGCCCTACTTATAGCATCAGTAACAATGATGTTTTATACAAACTGGATAATGGCACTAACAGCAATACTATCATCACTTATAGGATTTTCACTAATGTTTATAATATTAGGAAAATCACAAAAATACTTCAATAGAAAACAATCAGAACTAGGCAAACTAAATGGACACATAGAAGAAATATATTCAGGCTATAATGTAGTTAAAGCATATAATGGTAAACGGAAAAGCAATAAAAGAATTCAAAAAATACAACAATGACCTATTTGAAAGTAGCAGAAAAAGCCAATTTTTATCAGGACTTATGATGCCAATAATGAGTTTTATACGGAAACCTAAGCTATGTAGCAGTATGTGTAGTAGGTGCAGTTTTAGTAAAGGAAGAAATGATAAGCTTTGGAGTAATAGTAGCATTTATATTATATGCAAGACTATTCACATCACCACTTCAACAAATAGCACAAGGACTTACAAACTTGCAATCAGCAGCAGCAGCAAGTGAAAGAGTATTTGAATTCCTAGAAGAAGATGAAATGCAAGATGAAAAAGAAAAAACGAGATACTTAAATAAATCAGAAGTAAAAGGAAACATAGAATTCAATCATGTAAAATTTGGATATGAGGATAGTGATAAACTAGTAATAAAAGATTTTTCATGTAAAGCAGAACCAGGACAAAAAATAGCAATAGTAGGACCAACAGGAGCTGGAAAAACAACACTTGTAAACCTACTAATGAGATTCTATGAAATAAATTCTGGAGAAATCACAATAGATGGAGTCAACACAAAAGACCTAACAAGAGAAAATATCCACGACTTATTCATAATGGTACTTCAAGATACATGGATATTCAATGGAACAATAAAAGATAATATAATATACAACAAAGAAAATGTAACAGATGAAGAAGTACTAGAAGCATGTAAAACAGTAGGATTAGAACACTTTATAAAAAGTTTGCCTAATGGTTTAGAAACAAACCTAACAGATGCAGAAAGTATTTCAGCAGGACAGAAACAATTACTAACAATTGCAAGAGGAATGATAGCAAATTCCCCATTCCTAATCTTAGATGAAGCAACAAGTAATGTAGACACAAGAACAGAAGAGCTAGTACAAAAAGCCATGGACAAACTAACAAAAGGTAGAACATCATTCATAATAGCCCATAGATTATCAACAATAAAAAATGCTGACCTGATACTAGTAATGAACGAAGGCGATATAATAGAACAAGGTACCCATGAGCAATTATTAGAACAAAATGGATTTTACGCAAACTTGTATAATAGCCAATTTGATAGTATATTAGAAGAATGAGCAAAGATAGGATAAATCGAATGTATTTATCCTATCTTTGGGATTTAATGACCAAAACAGGTAAAAAAAATACGCAAATCAACAAATAAATATTGATTTTATGAATAATATGTTGTATAATGATTACAATAGTAATGAGGGGGAAGGAATATGTTATATCAATTTTCTTTCAAAAATTTTAAATCTTATAAAAATGAAACAATATTTGACATGAGGGCAGAAAGTATAAAGGAGTTCGAAGAAACGATATTAGTAGATAAAAATGGAGAAAGAGTTTTACCTGTATCAGTCATATATGGACAAAATGCAGGTGGTAAATCTGGATTATTAGAAGCATTAGTATGTTTTTTCTCTATTATTCTAAAACCAAGAGTGGTATTAAAAATTCAAAAAAATAGTAGATTTGCCTTTTTTGATGAAGTAATACCGTATAAATTTGATGAAGAATCTAAAAATAACCCAACAGAGTTTGAAATATTTTTTTCGACATGTTGTAATGAGTATAGATATAAATTGTCTATATTAGATAAAAAAGTACTATATGAATCTTTATATAAAAAAGAATTTAATGGCAAGAAACCAGCAAAGATTTTTGAGAGAAAGAAAAAAAATATAGAATTAGGAGAAATATTAAAAAAATCAAATGCGAGTATAAATATCAATGAAAATATACCATATTTAACATTTTTGTCAATAACAAACAATATAGCAATAATAAATGATGTTATCAATTGGTTTGAACATATAACTGCTATTAACTATGCACAAGATGCAGTAGAAAAAAACCTCACGATTTGTGATAAAGAAGCTAAAAGAAAATTTATAGAACTTATAAATGTCATGGATATTGACATATGCGATTATAGATTAGAAGAAAAAGAAGAAGGAAAAGGAATTAAAATATTTACTAAGCATAAAAATAATGACAAAGAATATGAATTAAATTTGTTAGAAGAGTCAGCTGGAACAAAGAAACTATTTAGTATACTTCCAGAGATAATAATAGCTATAATGAATGGAAATCTTGTAATATTAGATGAACTAGATGCGAAGTTACATCCTAAACTATTGAAATATATTATTATGATGTTTAAGGGAAAAATAAATATAAAAAAAGCACAGTTGATTTTTACTTCTCAAGACTTAGCTACAATGAATAATCAAGTGTTTAGAAGAGATGAAATATGGTTTGCATGTAAGAATGAAAACAAAGAAAGTGATATTTATTCTTTGTATGAAATTAGGGACGAAAACGGAGAACATATTAGGGCAAATGCAACTTTTAGCAAACAATATTTAGAAGGAAAATATGGGGCGGACCCATACTTAGAAAGAATGTTAAATTGGGAGGCAAAAGATGTCGGCAATACATGTAAAGAAGAGTGATATGGATAAATCATGGCTACCCAAAAGAAGAGATAGAAATATAAAAAGCCAATTGGAATATCATCTTATAATTTGTGAAGGAAGTGAAACAGAACCTAAATATTTTGAGACTTTAAAAAAGAAAATAATCGGAGATAATAGAAAAAAGATAGATATTGAGGTTATAGGCAAAGGAAAGGGAACAACAGTGTTATTAGATGAAGCAATAAAGAAAGTTCAAAATTCGACTAACTATATTAGCAATGTTTGGCTTGTATATGACAAAGATGATTTTACAAATGAAAGCTTCAACGAAGTATCAAAATCTTGTATAGAATCAAATAAAAGTAATGGCACAATTTATAATGCCATTTGGTCAAATGAGAGCTTTGAAGTATGGGTATTATTGCATTTTATAAGATTTGACACTCCAATAAGTAGAAAAGAGTGTATTAAAAAAATCAATGAAAATTTTAAGAAAAAAGGAATGGGAAAATACCAGAAAAATGATGAAAAATTGTATGATAAGTTATTACCATATTTAAATAATGCGATAAAAAATGCAAAATGGCTAGAAGAAAAATACATAGATATATTACCATCAGAAATGTGCCCATGTACAAAAGTTCGTGAGCTAGTAGAATTATTAGAAAAGTATACATAGAGAAAGGATGATATATATGAAAGAAACAATTATTAAAGTAGAAGGAATGGTTTGTGGAGGTTGTGAAAATAGGGTTAAGAATGCACTTAAGACTATTTCAGGAGTAGAAGAAGTATTTGCAGATTATACAAAAGGGCTTGTTACAATTAAAGCGAAGGAAGATGTTACAGAGGAAGAAATGAAAGCTAAGATAGAAGATATCGGATTTGAAGTAAGATAAGGAAGATAGAATTATGAAAAAAATAATATTATCAATAGATGGAATGACTTGTAGTGCCTGCTCAAATGGTTTAGAAAAATATTTAAACAAGCAAAATGGTATAATAAGTGCTTCTGTCAATTTAGTCATGGCAAATGCCACAGTAGAATATAACGAAAAGGTTCTTACAATTGCACAAATAGAAGAATTTGTAAAACAAGCAGGTTTCAAAAGCTTAGGAGAATTTAAAGAAATCAAATTCGAGGAGAAAAACAAAAAAGAAAAAATAGAATTTATAATACTTACAATACTTGCAATAGTTCTAATGTATATTTCAATGGGACATATGATAAATTTGCCCATGCCAAGCATTTTTGATCCACATGCAAACTCATCAATATATATGTTTACATTACTAATTCTAACTGTATGCTTTATTGTTTATGGTTTTGACATCTTAAAAAATGGCTATAAAAACCTAATCCATAGAACACCAAATATGGATACATTAGTTGGAATAGGAGTAATTACAAGTCTAATATATAGCATATATAACATGTACAAAGTATTTGCAGGAGACCATTTACAGGTTATGAACTTATACTTTGAATCTGCTGCAATAGTTATATATTTTATCAAACTAGGTAGACACATAGATAAACTTAGCAAAGATAAAACAAAAGAAGCAATACAAAAATTAGTAAAAATAACACCAAATAAAGCAGTAATAAAAGTAGATGGAGTAGAAAAAGAAGTAACACTAGACGAAATAAGTAAAGGCGACATAGTTGTATCAAGAGCAGGAGAAAAAATTGCAGTAGACGGAGAAATCTTAGAAGGTACTGCACATGTAGACGAAACCTTTATTACAGGAGAGAGTAAACCTGTCTCAAAAGAAAAAGGCAGCAAAGTAATTGCTGGTAGCATGAATTATGACGGCTATCTTGAGTACAAAGCTGAAAAGATAGGCAGGGAAAGTACAGTATCAGAAATAGTTAAGCTTGTCTTAGAGGCAAGCAACACAAAAGCTCCAATTGCAAAAATAGCAGACAAAGTATCAGGATACTTTGTCCCAGTTGTCATAGTTATAGCTATACTAACATTTATAGGCTATTTAATAATCGGAAGCGGTATACAAACTGCTATATCAGCTTTTGTTACAGTGCTTGTTGTCGCATGCCCATGTAGTTTAGGGCTTGCCACTCCCCTTGCAATAGTAGTAAGTGAAGGACTATGTGCAAGTAACCGGTATTCTCATAAAAAAGAGTGAGATTCTAGAAAATGCCAAAAAAGTTGATACAATTGTATTTGACAAAACTGGAACACTAACCTATGGAAAATTAAAAGTTTCAAAAATAATAAATTATAGTGAATTAGAAGAAAGAGAATTAATGCAATTTGTGCGGTAGTTTAGAAGCAAAGTCCACTCATCCAATAGGAAAGGCATTCACAGACTATTTAGAAGAAAATAAGATAGAAGCTTTGGACGTTCAGGAATTTAAGAATGTTTCTGGATTAGGCATTATGGGCAAAATAAACAATGAGCAAATTATTGTTGGAAATTCTAAAATACTTGAGGAATATGGAATTAAGAATGAACATCAAAATACTGAGAAAAGTCTTTCTGAGAAAGGTAACAGTATTGTCTATATTGTAAAAGGCAAAGAGATACTTGGTATTGTTGGAGTAAATGATATTGTCAGACGCGAAGCAAAAGAGATAATAAAAGAGCTTGAAAAAAATAAGATTGATACAATAATGCTTACAGGAGATAACAAAGATACAGCAACTATTATCGCAAGAGAAATTGGGATTACTGATGTGGTTGCTAATGTTCTTCCAGCACAAAAAACAGCTACTATAAAAGAACTTAAAGAAAAAGGCAAATTTGTTATGATGTGTGGAGATGGGATAAATGATAGTCCGGCGCTTGCAACTGCTAATATAGGTGTGAGTGTGAATAGTGGGACGGATATTGCAATGGATTCTTCGGATGTTATTCTTACGAATAATAATCTTAAGAGTGTAATAAGATTAATTAGTATTAGTAAGAGAACGGTTAGGAATATTAAGCAAAATTTGTTTTGGGCTTTTTTCTATAATGTGCTTATGATACCTGTTGCAATGGGGGTGCTTAAGCCTTTGGGGATAAGTATTAATCCTATGATTGCTAGTTTGGCTATGGTGCTTAGTAGTATAACTGTTATATTTAATGCGCTTAGGCTTAGGAATGTGTCGTAAAAGTAGGGCCGCTTCCGTTTTAGATATTATATATAATTAATAGTCACTCGGGGCGTCGCTCATCATAGGCGTTCTAAGCAGTTTTTATGGCACCCTTTCACAGGTATGTGAACTATTTCCATAAAAATTGCTAAGAACGCCTAAGTCTTCACTCCTACATTCGCGACTATTAATTATATATAATATCTAAGACGGAAGCTACTCTATTGTTGGAATTTGGAATAAAGTATTTTTGAAAGGAAAATTTGTTGTAATATGCAGTTTTTTGAAGTTGTTTTAATTAGTGTTGGTTTGGCGATGGATGCTTTTGCTGTGTCTATTTGTAAGGGACTTTCTATGAAGAAGCTTAGTTTGAAGAAGGCTGGAGTTATTGCTTTGTATTTTGGAGTGTTTCAGGCTGGTATGCCTCTTATTGGTTTTTTGTTAGGGAAGAGCTTTGAAAGTTTTGTTGTTTCTATTGATCATTGGATTGCTTTTGTGCTACTTGGATTTATTGGTTTTAGCATGATTAAGGAGGCGTTTAAGGGGGATGAGGAGGTCAATGATGATATTGGGTTTAAGACTATGCTAATTTTAGCAATTGCGACTAGTATAGATGCTTTAGCTGTTCGGTATTACTTTTGCCTTCTTAAGAACTAATATTTTTATACCTATTGTAATGATTGGAGCAATTACCTTCTTAATATCATTTGTAGGAGTAGCAATTGGTAATAAGTTCGGAAATAAATTTGAAAAAAAGGCTCAAATTTTAGGAGGAATAATTTTAATAGGAATTGGTATAAAAATTTTAATAGACCATTTATTTTTGAATACATAATTTGCAAAAAGCTATATATAAGAGTATGCAATCAGGAGAGCTTGTCTAAAAAAGACAGGCTCTCTTGCATTTTAAAAAAATATGTAAGAGAAACTTGACATAAGAGAAAAATAATATTATAATAAAGTAAAGTTTATTTTACTTTTGAAAAGAAAGGAGTGATTGTTTGAAAAATAGGCTAGAGGAATACAGAAAACAAAATAATGAAAAGCAAGAGGATTTAGCGAATGCTGTAAATGTATCTAGGCAGACAATTATTTCAATTGAAAAAGGAAAATACAATCCATCAATATTATTGGCATTTAAAATTGCTAAGCATTTTGGTAAAGCTATTGAGGAAATATTTATTTATGAGGAGGCGGAAAATGAATAAGGCTGTTAAACGAAGGCTGTTTTCAGCAATATTTTGCATTATTATAGGCACAATATTTTTTGTATATCCAATTATATTTAGCGAAAATATAAGGACAGAACTACATGATTATATGAATGGATTTGCAAGTGGAGTAATTGCTGTAGGATTATATTTTTTAGTTACAGGTATTATAGCACTAAATAGCCCAAGCAAAGGAAAAGAATTAGAAAATGAGATGAAGGATGAGAGACTAAACAAAATAAATGATTGTGCTATGGCGATTACTTTTAGGATGACTCTCTTGCTAGAGGCACTAGTTAGTATAGTATGTGCTTTTACAAATAACATGGATATTTCAAAATATATAGGAATAGCAATTTGTTTTCAATTAGTACTTTACTTAATAGTATATTTTATTGTAAAAAGAAACAATTAGAAAGGAGAAAAACATATGGGATTAAAACTTGAAAATGTCAAAAAGACATATGGAGAAAAAGCCGTTGTAGATGGTATTACATTAGAACTAAGCAAGCCAGGTGTATTTGGATTACTTGGTACCAATGGTGCAGGGAAGACTACTACTATAAGAATGATACTTGGAATCTTAAAAAAAGACAGTGGAGAGATTTCATGGAATGGAAAAACAGTAGATAGAAAAAATGTAAATTTCGGATATCTACCAGAAGAAAGAGGCATATATCCAAAAACAAAAATATATGACCAATTAGTATACTTTGCAGAATTAAAAGGAATGAAAAAAGAAGAGGCGGACAAAGAAATAAAAAAGTGGGCAGATAAACTTAAAGTTGAGGAATACCTTAATATGCCAGCTGAAAAGCTTTCTAAGGGAAATCAACAAAAAGTACAATTCATTACAGCAATTTTACATGACCCAGAATTAATCGTATTAGATGAACCATTCAGTGGTTTAGACCCAGTTAATACAGAAAATCTAAAAGATGTAATCCTAGAACTTGTTAAAAATGGAAAATACATAATAATGTCAAGTCATCAAATGAATTCAATAGAAGAATTTTGCACAGAAGTGCTTATATTAAATAGAGGAAAAACAGTTCTAAAAGGTAATCTAAAAGAAATAAAAAATAGTTACCCAGCAAATAGAATAGAACTTAGCACAGAAGAAAGTGCAGACAAATACATAAAAGAACTAGGACTAGAGATAAGAAATAGTAAAAATAATGAATATGATATAAAAATAAACAATGAAGAAGAGGGACACAAATTATTCAATTTACTAGCAGAGAATAAGCAAAGAGTACTAAAATTTGAGATAAAGAAACCATCATTAAATGATATTTTCATAGAAAAGGTAGGTGAGTAGAAATGAAGGGATTATTCACAGTTGCACGTTTTACAATCAAAGATATGGTAAGACGTAAGTCATTTATAATTTCAAACATAATAATAATGTTATTTATAGTAATAGGCTTCAATGTACCAAACATTATAGGTAATTTTAAGGGAGATAATATAGGAGGCAATGTAGGAGATAATACAGAAGAAAGTACAAAGCTATTAGTAGTAGACCAAAGCAATATATTTGAAGGAACATTAGAAAATATAAATAACTTAGAACTTGGTTATAAAGCAGAAGTAAAAAATGAAGAAATGACCTTTGACCAAATCAAAGAAAAAATAGGTAATCAAGAAATAGATGAAGCATTAGTAATAACAGAAAAAGAACGGAAAAGTACATATGGAATATATAGTTGACAATTTACTATATATAGAAGAAATACCAGAAAAATTAGTAAGTGCAATATCTACAATGTATTCAAATGTACAGCTTTCAAAATTAAATTTAACACCAGAAGAGATAGCAAGTATATCACCAAATTTTGAGTTTGAACTAAAGCAAACAGAAGAAAAAGAAATTGAAGGAAATCCATTTGTAATGATGTTATTATCATTAGTATTGTTCTTTGCAATATATTTCTATGCATATCAAGTTTCAAGTTCAATTACAACAGAAAAAACATCAAAAATAATAGAAACACTAGTAACATCAACAAAACCAAGTACAATAGTTATAGGCAAAACTTTAGGAATTGGAATAGTAGGCTTAATACAAATTGTAATAATGATAATATTAGCATTAATATGTAATAGTGTATTCTTAGAAGAGGGAATGCTAAGTGAAATAATTAGCCTAGAAAATATGACTCCATTCCTATTAGTAATTGCTTTAATATATTTCATACTAGGATACTTCACATATGCATTATTCTATGCATTAACAGGCTCAACAGTAAGTAAACCAGAAGACATACAATCAGCAAATGGACCAGTAGCAATGCTCGCAATAATAGGTTTTTACCTAGCATACTTTACAATGATGGATCCATCAAGTAAGTTAAATGCATTTGCAGCTATATTCCCATTATCATCACCATTCTGTATGCCACTAAGAGTAATGATGGGACTTACAAGTACATGGGATGTAATATTATCAATAGGAGTATTACTACTAACAATAATTATAGTTGCAAGAGTCTCAATAAAGATATATTCAAATGCAATATTAAACTATGGCAAATCTGGATTTAAAGATATACTAAGAATGTATAAAGATAAGAATAATTAAAAAAAACAAGAGGTTCTTTTTAAGAACCTCAACATTAAAACGAACAAAAATTTGCGAAAACTATTGCAAATTTTCCAAAAATGTTATACAATAATAGTCATTAAGAAACGGAAAAAGCAGAGTGAGTTTCCACCTCGAATTACTTTTAAATGTTGCACAATAACTCCACAACAGTATGTTGTGAGACTTACATATGGAGGTGGTGCTATGATAGAAACATTAACAGTAATAGTACACTTATTGTATTATGCATTACTTGGAACAACATGTATAAATATTGCTTTGTTAATTATTATAGTATACATACTACATAAGCAATAAAAAAAGTCATTCTGCTAAACCACAGCTGAATGACTTGATTTTTTTAAAACACAGTGGTAACCACTTTGTGGCTTCCATTTCTTAATACTATTATACACATTAGCAAAAATTTTGTCAACTATTTCAAAAAATTTCCTATGTAATGAGGTGATTATATGGAAAGACAAATCTTACATATAGATGTCAACAATGCCTTCTTAAGCTGGTCAGCAGTGGAGAGGCTTAAAAATGGTGAAACATTAGATATACGAACAATACCAGCAATTATTGGAGGAGATGAGGCAAGGCGTGCAGGGATTGTACTTGCAAAAAGCATGCTTGCAAAAAAATGCGGAGTAAAAACAGCAGAAACAATATATTCAGCTAAAAGAAAATGCCCAAATCTCAAAATATATCCACCATGTGATTATAGCATATACAAAAACTACTCAAACAAACTATATAACCTATTACTAGAATATACAGATAAAATAGAAAGATTTAGCATAGACGAATGCTTTATGGACATGACAGGATACTTAATGAAAGACACACTATTAAATAAAGCATACGAAATAAGCAAAAGAGCAAAAAAAGAATTAGGCTTTACAGTAAATATAGGCGTAGCACACAACAAATTACTTGCAAAAATGGCATCAGACTTTGAAAAACCAGACAAAGTACATACCCTATTTGAAAACGAATTAGAAACGAAAATGTGGACACTAGATGTCTCAGAACTTTTCATGCTAGGTAAGAAAACAGTACCAAAATTAAATAGTATGAAAATATACAAAATAGGCGACCTAGCCAAATCAGACAAAAGAGAAATAATAAAAAAGTTTGGCAAACATGGGTTAATGATGTGGGAATATGCAAATGGAATAGACACATCAGAAGTAATATGTATTAGAGAAAAGCCAAAAAGCATAGGCAATTCTGTTACATTGCCATATGATATTAGAGAATTAGATAAACTAGAAGAAATAGTATTAACAATATCAGAACAAGTCGCATATAGACTTAGAAAACAAGATATGTTAGCAAATGTAGTAAATGTACAGTTAAGAACAAAAGAATTCACAGACATTTCACATCAAAGAAGACTAGACTATTCTACTTCAAACACTAAAGAAATTTATGAAACAGCACGAAAACTACTTTTAGAAATGTACAAAAAAGGTGTACCAATAAGACTTGTACGGAGTAACAGTAGCAAACCTTATTGACAAAAACGAAAGACAGATTTCATTATTTGAAAATAATATAAACGAAAAACAAAATAATATAGATAAAGTAATGGATACAATAAAAGAAAAGTATGGAAGCGGAGCAATAGGACGTGCTGGTAAACTTAATGTAGACAACATAGTAAATCTAAAAAAGTAAAGTAGTACTTATGAAATATTTTATAGTTAAAAAATATTGTTTTTTGCTGTTATATATGATAAAATAAACACGAAAAATAGCAAAAGACAAAGGCAGGTGTGATGCTTGAAACAGACTAATAGCAAGAGAAAAAAGAA
The DNA here is from genome assembly GCA_022791835.1 of Clostridia bacterium. Lineage (GTDB taxonomy): Bacteria > Bacillota > Clostridia > TANB77 > CAG-508 > JAAWPK01. The sequence goes on from JAAVZW010000005.1 coordinate 18,712, forward strand.
AAAAATCAAGATAAATAAAACTAGAGCAATTTTAGCTTTAGTATGTTTAGTATTGCTTTGTCTACTTATTGCAAAACGGAACCAAAAGCCAAAAACGAACAAAAGGAATGGAAACAGTAGCTACATTCATGTCATATATAAATGATAGACAATATGAAGCAATGTATGACATGCTCTCAGAAAGTGCTAAAAAAAGTACTACAAAAGAAGAATTCATAGAAAGAAATGAAACGGTATATAATGATTTAGAAGTAAGCCAAGTTAATATTAGCAACATGAAAGAAGAAGAACTAGAAAATAATAAAGTAAAAATAACATACACAATGGAAATGGAAACACTTGCAGGGAAAGTTACTTTTGCAAATACTGTAAGACTTGCAAAAGAAGATAGCGAAATAAAAGTAGTGTGGACACCAAATGTAATCTTTCCAGGTCTGAACAAAACAGACAAAATAAAAATAGACACATCAGAAACAACAAGAGGAAGTATATATGATAGAAATGGTAAATTATTAGCTGGAGAAGGCAAAACATCAAATATAGGATTTGTACCAGGTAAAATGAATAAGAATCCAGAAAATGATATACAAGAAGTATCAAGACTATTAAATGTTAGTGTAGAGAAAATAAAAGCACTACTAAGTGCTTCATATGTAAAAGAAGACACATTTGTACAAATTGCCAATATCCAAGAAAGTGACCAAAAAACAGAAAAAGAACTTATGAAAATAGCAGGTATCAAGATAAAAAGTTCAGCAGGAAGAGTATATCCATATGCAGAAGAAATAAGCCACTTAATAGGATATGTACAAGCATTAAATGAAGAAGAACTAAAAGCAAACATTGGTAAGGGATATAACTCAAAAAGTGTAATGGGAAAAGCTGGACTAGAAAAAGCTTATGAAGACAGGTTAAGAGGAGTTACAGGATACGAAGTATATATAACAAATGAAAATGGAAAAAAGAAAAAAACAATAATAACAAGAGAAGCAAAAAAAGGAGAAGACATAAAGCTTACAATAGACATAAATATACAAAAATACATATATGAGCAGTTCAAAAATGACGAATCAGCAACTACTGTCATAAATCCAAAAACAGGAGAAATACTTGCTATGTGTAGTACACCTACATATGACCCAAATAACTTTGTATTAGGAATGACAAATGAAAAATGGCAATCAATTACAACAGACCCAGCAGAACCGCTATATAATAGATGCACAGGAGCATGGGTGCCTGGTTCCTCGCTTAAGCCAATTATAGGAGCAATAGCACTAAACACAAATTCAGCATCAGCAGAGGAGGACTTTGGAACAAGCGGTAAAAGGTGGCAAAAAGACACAACTTGGGGAACATATAATGTAACCACAGTAAAAACATATGAAGGACCATCAAACCTAAGAAATGGACTAGTATATTCAGACAACATATACTTTGCAAAACTAGCATTAAGAATAGGAACAGATGTATTAAAAAATGAATTAAACAGAATAGGATTTAATAAAAACATAGATTTTGTACAACCAATGAAAGCCTCAAGATTCACAGGAGAGAATGAAAACGACATACAAAGTGAAGTACAACTAGCAGACACAGGATATGGACAAGGAAAGGTATTAGTAAACCCATTACATATGGTAACAATGTACACAGCATTTGTAAACGAAGGAGACATGATAAAACCATATATAGAATTTAAAGAAGATGTAAGCAAACCAGAATACTATCTAAAAAATGCATTCTCAAGTGAAGTTGCAAACGAAGTAAAAGAAGACCTAATACAAGTAATAGAAGACGAAGGCGGAACAGCACACAATGCAAAAATAGACGGAGTAAAGCTTGCACGGAAAAACAGGAACAGCAGAACTAAAAGAAACACAAGAAGATACAGAGGGGACAGAGATAGGATGGTTTTGTGCTTTTACAGAAGACGAAAATAATGACAAACAAATATTAATAGTTTCAATGGTAGAAGACGTAAAAGCGAAGAAAGAAACAAGATATGTAACATCAAGAGTAAAAACAATATTGCAAAAAATCTTAAAAAAGACTTGACAATGAAAAAATAATCCTATATAATATTACAACCTTAAAAAGAGCAAAAGAACAATAGTATTCTTAAAAAAGCTGAAAAAGGAGCCGTATATCCTTAAGAGGCTTTTTTATTATCACTATCAATAGCTTAAAATAAGGAAAAATAGACAAAAGGAGGAAAAACATGATAAAAAAACTAATGAGCCATTTAGGAGAATACAAAAAATATGCCATATTATCTCCAATATTTGTTACACTAGAAAGCATTATGGAAGTAATAATACCATTTCTAATGGCCTACCTAATTGATAATGGCATAAACCAAAATGATATAAATGCAATATACAAAATAGGAGCAATCCTAGTTGCATGTGCAATTCTAGCATTAATACTAGGCATAATATCAGGAAGATATTCAGCAAAAGCAGGAGCAGGATTTGCAAGAAACTTAAGAAAAAGCATGTACTATAATGTACAAAATTTTTCCTTTTCAAACATAGATAAATTTAGCACAGCAAGCATAATCACAAGGCAAACTACAGACATTACATATGTACAAATGGCATTCCAAATGATAATACGTATTGCAGTAAAAATGCCAGTAATGCTAGTATTTGCATTAATAATGTCGTTTGCAATAAATAAAGAACTATCACTAATATTTCTAATAATGGTGCCAGTACTAGGAGGTGGGCTATATCTAATCGCAACCAAAGCACATCCACTATTTGAACGCACCTTCAAAATGTATGACCACCTTAACGAAAGAGTACAAGAAAATGTAAGAGGAATAAGAGTAGTAAAATCATATGTTACAGAAGAAAAAGAAATAGATAAATTCAAAGATAGTTCAAACAATATATACCAAAACTTTCTAAAGGCAGAAAAATTAGTAGCACTAAATAACCCACTAATGCAATTTTGCATGAATGCAGTAATAGTTTTAATAGCATGGTTTGGAGGAAAATTCATAATAAGTGAAACACTGACCACAGGAGAACTAACTAGCTTAATATCTTATGCTATGCAGATACTAACAGCACTAATGATGTTATCAATGGTACTAGTAATGATACTAATATCAAGAGCATCAGCAGAGAGGATAACAGAAATTCTTGATGAAGAAAGTGATATAAAAAATAAAGAAAACCCAATAAATGAAGTAAAAGACGGTAGTATCATTTTTGAAAATGTTAGTTTTAGTTATGTGAAAGATAAAAATAGAACTTGCTTAAAAGACATAAACATAGAAATAAAATCAGGAGAAACAATAGGCATAATAGGAGGCACAGGAAGCTCAAAAACAACCTTTGTAAGTTTAATACCAAGGTTATTTGACGCGACATCTCGGAAAAGTTAAAATAGCAGGAATAGATGTAAAAGAGTATGACTTAAAAACACTTAGAAATCAAGTAGCAATGGTACTACAGAAAAATGAACTATTTTCAGGAACAATAAAAGAAAACCTACGTTGGGGAGACGAAAATGCGACAGATGAAGAAATAATAAAAGCATGTAAACTAGCACAAGCACATGACTTTATAAAAAGTTTTGAAGAAGGATATGACACACATATAGAACAAGGAGGCACAAACGTATCAGGAGGGCAAAAACAGAGATTATGTATAGCAAGAGCATTGCTAAAAAAACCAAAAATCCTAATCCTAGATGACTCAACATCAGCAGTAGACACAAAAACAGATAGCCTAATAAGAAAAGCCTTTAAAGAAGAAATACCAGACACAACAAAAATAATAATAGCCCAAAGAATATCATCAGTAGAAGATGCAGACAAAATAATAGTTTTAGAAGGAGGAAAAATAAACGGAATAGGCACACACGAAGAACTACTTAAAAACAATGCAATATACAATGAAGTATACACCTCACAAATAAAAGGAAACGAAGAATAGAAAGGAGTGAGAGTAAATGAATAATAGGAAACCAGATTTTGACATGCAGACAATAAAAAGACTATTTGGATACATATCAAAAGGAAACAAAAAGAAACTAGCACTAGTAATAATCACAATAATAATAAACACAATATCAGTAGTTGCAGGCTCAATGTATTTAACAGTATTAATAGACAATTATATAGCACCAATGATAGGAAATTCAGACGCAAGTTATAGTACATTAATACATCCAATATTGGTAATGATAGGCATATATCTAATTCGGAATAATTACAATACACATATCCGCAAGAGAAATGGTAAAAATCTCTGAAAAGGCACAAAAAGTAATACGTGATGAAACATTTGCAAAAATGCAAAAACTACCAATAAAATACTTCGATACACATGCACATGGAGACATCATGAGCATATACACAAATGACATAGACACACTAAACCAAATGATATCGCAAAGTATACCACAAGTATTTGCATCAATCATTACAATAGTCGCAGTATTTATCACAATGCTAGTATCAAACTGGTGCTTAACACTAGTTGTAATATTTACCCTAATTATAATGTTAGCATCTACAAAAATTATAGCAGGAAGAAGTGCTAAATACTTCATAGGACAACAAAAAGCAGTTGGAGAAGTAAATGGGTATATAGAAGAAATGATAAATGGACAAAAAGTTGTAAAAGTATTCTGCCATGAAGAAAAAGCGAAAGAAGGCTTTGACAAAATAAATGACAAACTCCTAGAAGAATCTTACAAAGCAAATAAATTTGCAAATATCCTAATGCCAATTCTAGTCGCACTCGGAAACTTACAATACGTCCTAGTTGCAATAGTACGGAGGAATACTATTAACAAATGGATTAACAAACCTAAGCATAGGATTAATTGTATCCTTCTTACAACTAAGTAAAATATTCTCAAGACCAATAGGACAAATATCACAGCAATTAAACTCAGTAGTAATGGCACTCGCAGGAAGCAAGAGAATATTTGCACTAATGGATGAAGAACCAGAAAAAGATGAAGGCTATGTAACACTAGTAAATGCAAAATATGTAGATGGAGAACTTACAGAAACAACCGAAAAAACAAACTTATGGGCATGGAAGTATCCACATCATGATGGTAGACTAGAATTCATAGAAGTAAAAGGAAAAATAGAGTTATTTGATGTAGACTTCGGATATGAAAAAGATAAGCCAGTATTACACAACATAAGCCTATATGCAAAACCAGGACAAAAAATAGCATTTGTAGGAGCAACAGGAGCAGGAAAAACAACAATAACAAATTTATTAAATCGTTTCTATGATATAGAGGATGGAAAAATAAGATATGACGGAATAAATATAAACAAAATCAAAAAAGATGACCTAAGACTATCACTTGGAATGGTATTGCAAGACACAAACCTATTCACAGGAACAATAAAAGAGAATATAAAATATGGAAAAGAAGAGGCAACAGATGAAGAAGTGGTAGAAGCAGCAAAACTTGCAAATGCACATGACTTCATAATGAGACTACCAAATGGTTATGACACAACCTTAAGTGGAGATGGAGCAAGCCTATCACAAGGACAAAGACAACTACTATCAATAGCAAGAGCAGCCCTAAACGACCCACCAGTAATGATACTAGATGAAGCTACTTCTAGCATAGACACAAGAACAGAGAAAGTAGTACAAGACGGAATGGATAAACTAATGGAAGGAAGAACAGTATTTGTAATTGCTCACAGACTATCAACAGTAAGAAATGCAAAAGCGATAATGGTACTTGATCATGGAAATATAATAGAAAGAGGAGAACATGAAGAGTTAATAGCACAAAAAGGCACATATTATCAATTATATACAGGTGCATTTGAACTAGAGTAAACTAGATTTTATGAATAAATTGTGGAGGAGTATACATTGTATGTCCGCTTTTCGATGGCATGACTTGAGAACAGTGCTTCAATTAACGGCAAGCTACCTTTTGATAAGTTTTTTTAAAATTTGTTTCCTCCAAGGCTTTCGCGGGTCGAACCCCCGCCTCAAAGGGCTGTCGTCAACGAAATTTTAAAAAAATTATCAAAACGCTTGCCTGTGTAGTGCTAATTTTGGTTTTGCTTTACAATTGGCAAGAAATGTGCTATAATAAATACTCAACAGCCAAAGAGCTATTGTAAAAATCTTGCACTAACTAGTGAGAGACAAATCATCTTACTTAGTTTTACATAAATGTAACAACAACCAAAGAGTAAAAGAGAGGAGCAATGGAAAAAATGTCATCGACAACACCTGAAGTATCAAGAGAGATGCAAGTCATCATTGCAATTGTTATTGCAATGATGCTGTGTTTCTGCGCAGTTTATTTTGCAGTGAGATGCAAAAGAGAGACAAACCCAAGAAGCAAAAAATGGGACGAAGCCCTAGCCATTGTTATGGTAATAGGAACATTAGCAGCAATCCTTACGGCATACTATTCTTGCAATTAAAGCATAAAGGAGCAAACTATGAAATTAAAAGTTATACTTGGCGTTTTGATTAGCATTCTGTATTTTTCATTGGCATATACAGTTAACCAGGAAACCATAGTTTGTGTAGTAATGCTGACTATGTTCTACTTTATGGTAGTAGTTCTTTTGACGGGATTTCTGCAGCAGGGTAAGAGAATGGCAAGAAGAAAGCAAATGAGCAAGTTTACAGTATCAATTTTTGCAGTATTTATGCTTATATCAGTTATTGTTGCCAATATTGTAACCACCGTTGCAATATTGGGACTATAATTTCCATTGCAAAAAAAGAACTAGAGCACTGCACATAGCAAGCTCTAGTTCTTTTTGTTTTAGCAACAAGTATTAGAATACTTTTGCTTAGCCTGATCAATTTTAGGCTGTTCAGCAGGGCAAGTCTTGTACCAACCCTTTTCAGACATCAAATTATAAAGTTTATTTTGAATATCTAAACACACATTAAGAGCATCTTTAAAAGCACAATGAACTTCAGCAGTTGTAGACTCTAAAGTTCCGTGTAAATACAAATCGCAAACACCCTTAATTACCAAAAGTTCTTTTTCCATTAAATCTCTGTCTTCCATAAAAATCTCCTTCCTATAATAAATTCAAAAACTTAGAATACAAATCTCCGTGAACTTTTTCAAGTTCCGCAATATAATTAGAAAGATTAACATCCTTAATCTGAGCAGAAGTCTTCTTACTACATTCCTTCATAAACTTCTCATGTCCCAAAGCATCCTCAACATACAATAACTCTTTACCAGTCATAAAAAATCACCACCTTTAAATAAATTATAGCCAATATCTATATAGCATATACAAAATAACCTATCTAAAATTTATTACTACACAGGCAAGCGTTTTGATAATTTTTTTAAAATTTCGTTGACGACAGCCCTTTGAGGCGGGGGAAGACCCGCGTAGGCCTTGGAGGAGACAAATTTAAAAAAAACTTATCAAAAGGTAGCTTGCCGTTAATTATAGCACTTCCTAAAAACAAAAAATGAATATTCCGTGAAAAACATTGACAAGATACTACATATATGATAACCTAGTATCAAATACTAGATAACATGGAGGTAAATATGAAAAACAGACAAAAAGAGACATTTTTCGACTACCCAGTATTCAATAATATAAAAGAAATAATCTACCATTCAGTAGAAAAATATAAAACAAACACAGCATTCAAACTAAAAGAAAAAACAGAAAATGGAGAAAAATACATCGACATAACATACGAAGAATTTCTAACCCAAGTAAACAATCTAGGCACAGGATTATACAGTTTAGGTCTAGAAGGAAAAAAAGTAGCAATCCTTTCAAAAAACAGATACGAATGGGCATTAAGCTATGTATCACTATTATTAGGAGGTATAATAGCAGTACCATTAGATAAAGCACTAACAGACATAGAAATAGAAAACTCTCTACTAAGAGGTAAAGTAGACGCAATAATCTACGAAGAAAAATATGAACCAATAATAGAAAAAGTAAAACAAGAAGGAAAATCTACAATAGAAATCTATATCTGTATGGAGAAACAAGAAGGAAAAGAATATCTAAAAGAAATAATGCAAAAAGGCGAAGAAGAACTAAAAAAAGGAAATAGAACATACTTAGACAAACAAATAGATGAAAAATCACTAGCAACACTAGTATTCACATCAGGCACAACTTCAAAATCAAAAATAGTAATGCTATCACAATACAACATAGCAAGAAACATATCAGATATGCAACTAGTAGAAGACTTCAGAAGTACAGACGTAAACCTAGCATTCTTACCATACCACCACACATTTGGCTCAACAGGGCAACTAATAATGCTAAGTTCAGGAATAGCAACAGCTTTCCCAGACGGACTTAGATATATAGCACAAAACCTCAAAGAATACCATGTAACTTTCTTTGTAGGAGTGCCACTTCTAATAGAAAAAATATACGAAAAAATAGAAGAACAAATAGCTAAACAAAAGAAAACCACAATAATAAAAATAGCAAAAATATTCACAAATCTACTGTTAAAATTTGGAATAGACATAAGAAGAAAAGTATACAAACCAATAATAGAAGGTTTAGGAGGTCTAAGATTTGTAATAAGCGGAGCAGCAGGACTAGACAAAAGAGTAGAAAAAGGACTAAACGATTTAGGAATTCTTACAGTACAAGGCTATGGACTTACAGAAACATCTCCAGTATTATGTGCAGAAAACTATAAATACAGAAAATACGGTTCAATAGGATTCCCAATGCCAAGTGTAGAAATGAAAATATCAGAGCCAAACGAAGAAGGCATAGGAGAAATAATAGCGAAAGCACCAAATCTAATGTTAGGCTATTACGAAGACGAAGAAGCAACACAAGAAGTAATCAAAGACGGATGGTTTTATACAGGGGACTATGGATATATAGACAAACAAGGCTATGTATATATCACAGGCAGAAAGAAAAACACAATAGTACTAAAAAATGGTAAAAAAATTTTCCCAGAAGAAATAGAAGAAAACATAAACAAAATAGACCTAGTAGAAGACTGTTTCGTTTTTGGACTACCAAAAGAAGACGACATGGTTCTATCAGTAAAAATAAAATATAACGAAGAGGTAATGAAAAAGAAATACCCAAGCCTAAACATGGAAGAACTAAAAAAAGCAATCTGGGACAAAGTAAAAGAAGCAAACAAACTAGTACCAAAATATAAATACATCAAAAACATGATACTAACAAACATGGACTTCAGTAAAACAACAACGAATAAAATAAAAAGACATGAAGAATTACAAAAAATGCACTTGAATTAACAATTCACAAAATTACTAAAATTAAGTTGACAAAATTAACATAAGCTAGTATAATATATTAAAGAAGGAAAAACGCTGACTAATATGCGTTATAAAAAAATAATTAGTATGATAGGAAAAACGCTGACTAACATGCGTTGAAATATAAATAGTTAGTATGAAGAAAATGGGGGCTTTCATTAAGAAAGCTCTCTTTTTGTGCTAGTAAAGGATAAGGAGGTAAGCGTATGAAAGAAAGTGGAATTTATATTATTAAAGAGGAATATTTTAGAAGATTTAAAAAAATGGGAAGTCAGTTTAAAGATAATAAATCAGGAAAAAGACCTACTTTTTGTTGTATGCAAGATAAGTTTATTAGAGAAATTTTTTGGGCAATTCCAACTAGTGAAATAACAGAAAGGAAAAACATGAACAGAATTGAAATGTATGTCAAATCAAAAACAGCAAGTCTAAAAAGTTCATTTTATCATGTAGGGATGACCAATAAACCTTGTGTATTTTGTATAAGTTCATGTTTCCCAATAATTGAAAGATACATAGATAAAGAATACATAGTAGGAGGAAAACACCTAATAATCAATAATAAGGAACAGAATGACGCAATAAAGAAAAAGTTAAGAAGAATACTAAATGCTGAGAGGCTAAATCCAAATAGATTTGAACAAAAAATAACCTTAATAAAAGAGGAACTAGTAAAAGAAATACAACAATTCACACAAAATTCACGAAAACAAGCTGTCAATGATTTTTGAAAAAGTCCCAAAAAATTTTAAACATAAGCCCTAAAAATTTAGTTTTTTTAGGGCTAAATTTTAGGAAACTTTTTCAAGTTCTGTTTGCAATTTAATTAATTGTTTTTCTACAAATTTTTCAA
>JAAVZW010000027.1 GCA_022791835.1 Clostridia bacterium
AAGGCTCTTATTTTTTTACATATAATTGTCAACCGCATAAAATTTTGGTTGACAAATGGTTGACATTTACAACATTTTTACTATTAAAAATTGCTATAACTATTGATTTTTCAAGGTTAGAAGTGTAACAGTTTCGATATGACTTGTCCATGGGAACATATCTACTGGAGTTATTTTTTCTATTTTATATTTTTCTTCTAATTTACTTAAGTCTCTTGCTAAAGTTGCTGGGTTACAGCTTATGTAGATTATTTTTTTTGGTGTTATTTTTAGTAGATTATTTATTGTATTATTGTCTAGTCCCTTTCTTGGTGGATCTACAAAAATTATATTTGGAGTTATTTTTTCTTTTTGTATTAATTTATCTAATATTTGTTCTACGTCTCCTGATATAAATTCTGTATTTTTTATTTTATTTATTTTTGAATTTTCTTTTGCATTTTCTATTGCCTGTTTTACTATTTCTATTCCATATACTTTTTTTGCTTGTTTTGATGCAAAGATTCCTATTGTTCCTATTCCACAATATAAGTCTAATATTGTATCTGTTTCTTTTATTTTTGCTTCTTTTACTGCTAGTGCGTATAGTTTTTCTGTTTGGGTGGGGTTTACTTGGTAGAATGAGTTTGCTGATATTTTGAAGGTGTATTCTCCTAGTTTATCTTGGATATAACCATCTCCATATAGGTTTATATTTTTTTCTCCTAATATTACGTTTGTATTTTTTGTGTTTATATTTTTTATTATTGTTTTTATATTTTTATATTTTTTTAATAATTCTTCTATTAGTTCTTTTTCTTTTTTTAATTTTTCTTCTGATGTCACTAATATACACATTATTTCATTGGTTTTTATTCCGTATTTTATTATTATGTGTCTTATTCCTTTTTCTAGTGTTTTTTCATTATATATTTTTATTTTATTTTTATTTATAAATTCTATTATTGTTTTTGATATTTCATTTGATATTTTTGTTTGAAGTTTGCATTCTTTAAATTCTATTATTTCATGGGTTCTATTTGCGAATACTCCAAATACTGCTTTTTCTTCTTTGTTTGTTCCGCACTGGATATATCGCTTTATTTCTATAATTATATGAATTTTCCATTCCTATGGTATTTTCTATTTTTATTTTTTCTTTTAGTGTTTTATTTATTAGATTTTGTACTATTTCTTTTTTTATTTTTAGTGTTTCTTCATATTCTATGTGTCTTAGATTACATCCTCCACATCTTTTATATGTATCACAGTCTGGCTCTTTTCTTTTTTCTGATTCTTTTATTATTTCTATTATTTTTCCAAAGGCATGTGTCTTTAGTATTTTTAATATTTTTATTTTTATTTTTTCGCCTTTTATTGCTCCTTCTACAAATATTGTGTATCCTTCTATTTTGGCTATGCCCTCTCCTTGGCAACCATTATCTAGAATTTCTACTATATATTCTTTATTTTTTTCTACTGGTATTTCCATATTTTATTTCCTTTTTGATTTATTTTATCATATTTTACCTATTTTCAATCTAGAATATTTATTTATCTTTTTTTCTGTGCTAGCATATACGATATGTCTGTAACAAATGCTACTATTATTGCAAATAGTATATACATTACAATCCTTCCTATTGGTGTCATTTCCACTGTTATTTTAGCTATTATTCCGCCTATTAAAAGCATCATTAAAAATGCAAGTATCACACTAAGTAGTGCAATTTTAACCATTTTTGTTGCTTTTTTTGTTATATCATAACCTATAAATGTTCTTTTTGCATCTGTATTTATATGTAATGCTATTGAAATTGCAAACTTCTTACTTAGTACGATATCCTCTATTTTGCTTCCATCAAATAGAAATTCTTGATTTTTATTTGTATTTTGGTAGTCAATAATATTATACTTCAAAATCTGACCTTTATCTGTATAGGCATTTGTTTTTATAAGTAATGCTGTTATTATTAATTTTTCCAATATATATATCAATAAGTATATTGGTTCATTTATAATATGAAGCAAGTATAAAATTATCAATAATATAATTACTATAATTGATATTCTTATATGAATCTTTGTATTTTTTTCTATCATTTTTTGCTTTTCTTCGTTTATGATGCCTTGTTTTATTATCTCTTTATTTAATGCTTTTTCCATTTCTTTGAATTGAATATTATACATTCTTGCTGTATCTTTAAGTTTTGCTTCTAATTCAATTTTTTTGATTTCCATTTCTCTAGGAAATAGAAAATTTAATACTACTATTTCATAATTCTTTAATTCATTTGAAGATATATCAACATTTTGTTTTATAGTATAGTTATATTTTCCTAATCCAGTTTTCTCATATTCTATTTTTATATATCCTTTTATATTTAATTCTATTATTTCCGCTATTAGTAAATCAAGATTATTACTTACTCCTTGGTCATTTATATAGCCAATAATAGCTACATCAGTGTCTTTTATATCTCGATTTATACTTTTTAATTCTTCTTTTGGCTTGTAATATTCAAAAAAAATATATATAATAATCAATATATTTATTAAAACTAATACTATCATTTGTCTCCTTTTGCTTTATTTTTTATAAATTATTTTTATTATATCATTTATAAAAATTATAAACAAGTAGTTTTCTAATTAAACAAAGTAATTTCTTTTAAGTTATAACTGCGGATTCTATAGAAAATACATTTAAAAAATTTTATTTAATTTCTACACTATTTAAATTATAACCAAGAGCAGATGGATATAATCAAGAAGTAACAGTAACAAAATTTACATTCTACAGTATTTAAATTATAATTGATATGTCGCAATGTCAAGTCCTCTATGGTTTCTATTTACATTCTACAGTATTTAAATTATAATAGGTTTATTTTAATCGTTTATTTTTCAGTACTTTGGTAGTACTATTCTGTCGATGTATTATTTATTTTATCATATTTTTTTAAATTTTTAAAGCATTTTTTGAAGAATGCTTATTTTTAGCTGCTTTTCTTTTCTGTCGATGTGGCAGTTTTTTTGCTTTATTTGGGGTCGACAGTTTTTCTTTTTTATATTTTGTAACCATTTTTTTAAATTAGAATACTATATATCATAACGAATGAAACAAATCTATCAATTTTATTTTTGTAGGGAGGTTTTTTACATGAACTGTTTATGTGGCAATAATAGCGAATTTTTATGGTTTATTATTTTATTCTTACTACTTTTCTGCTGTGGATGCGGTAACAGATGTTGCTGTAATGGCTAATACTTATTTGAGCTTTCCAAAAATTCTATAGAAACGTTTTCTTTGAAAGGAGGGAGAGTTATGCCAGAGAATAGATGTTGTGGCGGAGGCTGTGGCGGTTTCGGCGGTGATTGCTGCTGGATTATAATATTATTCATAATATTATTCTGCTGCTGTGGTAATGGTTTTGGCAACAATTGTGGTTGCTAAGACTGAATGTTAGACGTTAGAAATTAGACGTTAAAAGGAGGATTTTTGTTTCTAAAATCCTCCTTTTTATATTCTAGGAAAATACGCAGAATAGCGTATAATTGACTCAGAAGATAATTATGGCAATTGTTAATTCGTTTTTTTCTTGTGCAATAATTTAATAGTTTTTTTACATTCTAATATATTTAAATTCTAAGTATGTATTCACACAGCAAATGGTATGGGAAACTTTCTTTACATTCTATAATACTTAAGTTATAACAGGATATAAAAAAAGCAGAATTTATAAATAGAAATGAAATTTACATTCTACATACATAGTTATATTTTGACCCTTTCTTCTCCGTAATATTTCTTGAAATTCTTTTACTGTATCTTTTATTAGGAATATTGCTCCACATGGTTTTGTGCCTTCTTCGTCTATTATTTCTACTCTTATGTTGTTTCTGTCTCCCATGAAAAATCTTATTGCTCCTCTTAGTCTTTCTTTTGTCAGTTCATCTATTCCTCTTATGTCTAGTTCTAGTTTTGTTTCTTTCTTTTCTGCTAGATTTTCTATGTTTGTTGCTATTATTGTTGGTGGTTCTTCTTCTCTTATGCTTAGTCTTCCTGTTACTAGGACTATGTTTTCTTCTATTAGTTTATCTTGGGCTTGCATATAACAGTTTTCGAAGGTTATTATTTCTGCTTGCCCATATAGGTCTTCTATTGTTACGAATGCCATTAGGGTGTTTTTCTTTGTGTATTTCTTTTTGACACTAGTTATTATTCCTGCGTATTTGACTATTTGTCCATCTTTGTATGTTACTCCTCCGCTGTTTTCGTTCTCTTCTAAAAGTTCTTTCATCTTTAATGTGTCTATGTTTGATTTTGATTGGATTTCTTTTTTTAGTTTTTCGAGTGGATGTCCTGATATGTATATTCCTAACATTTCTTTTTCCATTGATAATAGTTCTTTTTCTGTGTATTCTTGACAAATTTTGAATATATATTTATGTTTTTCTGTTTCTTCTTTGCTTTCTCCTAAGTCAAACATGCTTACTTGTCCACTATATGATTTTTTTAGTCCTGCTTGAATTGTATCTATTATTTCTTCAAAGGATTCTATTAGTGTTCTTCTTGTTTGCTCGAAACTGTCAAATGCTCCCGCTTTTATTAGACTTTCTATGCATTTTTTGTTTACCCCAAGTTCTTGTGTTCTTTCACAAAAGTCTGTAAAGCTTTCATATGTTCCGTTTTTTTCTCTTTCTGTTACTATGTTTTCTACGGCTTGTATTCCTACATTTTTTATGCTTCCTAGTCCAAATCTTATTGCTCCGTTTTGGTCTATTGTAAATTTTGTATGGCTTATGTTTATGTCTGGTTTTAATATTTTTATGTTTAGGTTTTTACATTCGTCTATGTACATTGGGATTTTGTCTAGGTTTCCTAGGAAACTGTTTAGTGTTGCTGCCATTAGTGCTTCTGGGTAATAGGCTTTTATATATGCAGTTCTATATGATACTACCGCATAGGCTGCTGCATGCGATTTATTGAAGGCATATTTTGCAAATTCTGCCATTTCGTCAAATATTTTATTTGCTGATTCTTCATCTATTCCGTTTCTTACACAGCCTGGTACTATTATGTTTCCGTTTTCGTCTTTTTCTCCATGAATAAATATTTCTCTTTCTTTTGCCATTACATCTAGTTTTTTCTTTCCCATTGCACGTCTAACTAAGTCTGCTCTTCCGAAATGAGTAGCCTGCTAGGTCTCTAACTATTTGCATTACTTGTTCTTGGTACACCATGCATCCATAGGTTACGTTCAATATTGGCTCTAAGCTTGGATGTGTGTATACTGCGTGTTCTGGGTTTAGTTTGTTTTGTATGTATCTTGGGATTTGATCCATTGGTCCGTGGTCTATATAGTGATACTCCTGCTATTATATCTTCTAGGCAGTCTGGTTTTAGTTCTTTCATGAATTTTGTCATTCCTGCACTTTCAAACTGGAATATTCCCATTGATTTTCCTTCTTGCCATAGTTTATATGCTTTTGGATCTTTCATATCTTTGTCAAATTCTACTTCTACTCCTTTAGATTCCTTTACAAGCTTAATTGCGTCTTTAATTACTGTTAATGTTCTTAGTCCTAAAAAGTCCATCTTAAGCAATCCTAGTTCCTCTAGGGTGGTCATTATGTATTGTGTGGATATGCTTCCGATCTCTTACATATAATGGGACATATGTGTCCACTGGGTCTTTTGTGATTACTATTCCGACATGCGTGTGTTGATGCCTGTCTTGGCATTCCTTCTAGTGCCATTGATATGTTTAGCATATTTCTTATTTTTTCGTCTGTTTCGTATAATTCGCGTAGTTCTCTATTTTGTTCCACAGCTTTTTTTATTGTAATGTGTATTTCGTTTGGTACCATTTTAGCTAGTTTGTCTGTTTCTGAATATGGATAGTCTAGCACTCTTCCTACATCTCTTATTACCATTCTTGCTGACATTGTTCCAAATGTAATTATCTGTGATACGTGGTCATGTCCGTATTTTCTGCTTACGTAGTCTATTACGTCTTGCCTTTTTTCATAGCAAAAGTCTACATCAAAGTCTGGCATGCTTATTCTTTCTGGATTAAGAAATCTTTCAAATAGTAAGCTATATTTTATTGGGTCTATGTCTGTTATTTCTATTGCATATGCTACAATTGAACCTGCTCCTGAGCCACGTCCGTGGTCCTACTGGAATTCCGTTTTCTTTGGCATAGTGTATGAAGTCCCATACGATTAGAAAGTAGTCTACATATCCCATTTTTTCTATTACTGATAGTTCGAACTCTGTTCTTTCTAGGATTTCTTGTGATGGATTTTCTCCATATCTATTTTTAATACCATCTTTGCATAGTTTTCTTAGGTATTCGTTATGTGTTTTGTATTCTAGTGGTACGTCGTAATTTGGTAGAATTGTGTGTCCAAATTCAAATTCTACATTGCATTTGTCTGCTATTTTTACTGTATTTTCTATTACTTCGGGTATGTTTGAGAAATAGTCTGCCATTTCTTCTGGACTTTTTATGTATAGTTCGTCGGTTTCAAATCTCATTCTGTCTTCATCTGACATTTTTTTGCCTGTTTGTATGCATAGTAATACTTCATGATTATAGGCATCTGATTTTTTTAAGTAATGAGCATCATTTGTTGCTACTAGTGGTATTTCTAGTTTTCTTCCTATTTCAATCAATTTTTGGTTTGCTAATACTTGTTCTTTTATTCCGTTGTTTTGTAATTCTAGGTAATAGTCTTCTCCGAATATTTTTTTGAACCACATTGCAGTATTTTCGGCTTTTTCTATGTTTCCTTCTAGTATTGCTCTATTTACACTTCCTGCTAGGCATGCACTTAGAGCGATTAGTCCTTCATGATATTGTTCTAGGACTTCTAGGTCTATTCTTGGCTTATAGTAGTAGCCGTCTAAAAAACCTATTGATACTAGTTTACTTAGATTTTTATAACCTTGATTGTTTTTTGCTAGAAGGATTAGATGGTTATATTCTTTATCAATTGCACCTTCTTTGTCAAATCTACTTCTTGGTGCAACATATACTTCGCAACCTATTATTGGTTTTATGCCTTCTTTTTTACATGCTTTATAGAAGTCGATTGCTCCATACATGACACCATGGTCTGTAATTGCCATTGCTTTCATTCCTAGTTCTTTTGCTCGAACTGGCAAGTCTTTTATTCGATTAGCTCCGTCTAATAGGCTGAATTCGCTATGAACGTGTAGATGTACAAATTCTGGCATAGTTACTCCTCCTTTTGGGTTATTATATAATATTTTTGGTGAAATAACAAGAGATAGAAGTCAAATTATAATAGTACAATGAGTGTGTATGCACAAACATGCTCATTGATAATCTACACTATTTAGATTATAACATATCTGTTATGCTCTCTGAATCATCCAAGAAGATATTTACATTCTACACTATTTAGATTATAACTTGCTTTAAAACTACGGACTAGGAAATTTTATATAGAAATTTACATTCTACACTATTTAGATTATAACTCTATATCTGTACAAACTTTAGATTTTTAAAATTAAAATTTACATTCTACACTATTTAGATTATAACTGGTTTATTTACATTTCTTATTTTTCAAGGATTTTATGATAGGTTTCTGTCGATGTGTTATTTATTGTATCATATTTTTTGGTTTTTTTAAAGCATTTTTTATAAAATGCTTATTTTTAGGCTTTTTTTGTTTCTGTCGATGTGGTGTGTTTTTTGCTTTATTGGGGGTCGACAGTTAGTCTTTATTTTTATATTGTTTTTTATTGTTTAATTTAAATGTGTTGACTATTTTTTTATGTCATTGTATAATATTTATGTAAATAGCCGAGAGCTATCATTTTATTTTGATTCCATAAGGAGGTATATTTATGGAGTGGCGAGAGATTTCCGTATGCCCAGAAAGTCGGACTGGGCAAATTCAGGTTGTTAAGCGAATGCCTATTTTAGGCATTACCACCAGTGTTCGCATTGTTCCTGCTTACACTAGGGAGGATGTTTGGGATTTTTACCACAAGAAAAAAATGGATGCTCTCCATAAGCACCTGAGAAGTCACTTTCTTGAGAACATTCATGGATTTGACAATAAGAACAGTGACTTTTTAAGTGCTTTAGAGCGTGTTCATTGGCCTATCGAGGATGTGGCTATTCTTGGTCCTATGTACATTCCTATCAGTGATGAGCAACTTCAGTTCGAACAGATTGAACCTTTTCTCAAGCTTGGGCATTTTAAAACTTTGCCCTTTGAACTTCAGTTAACTGTTCTGAAGTTCGTCGATGCTAAGGAAAAAGATAAATTGCTTGCTGAAGTCTCGTCTGAGAAACAGACTGAATTGCTTTATGCAATTTTAGGCCCTACGAATTAATTCTACAGCAAAAAAATCTATTTTAGAGTAGCACAAATAGCTACGAGGAGCTCACTTATTTTGTGAGCTCCTTGTTTTATTATATTATTTTTATTCTATATTTGTTGCTTCTTCTAGTTTTAGTAGCATCTCCCATCTTTCGTCTAGTTCTTTTTGGAATTCTTCTATCATCCATTCGTTTCCTGGTTTGAATAGGTGTTTAAATCTTCTTTGTGGTTTTAGGAATTCTTCTATTGGCAATTTTTTTGCAGGTTTATAATTTATTTTGTATTTACCATTTTCTACTTCGTATAGTGGCCAATAGCATGTGTCTACTGCTAGTTTGTTTATTTGCATTAGGTCTTCTGTTGGGTATCCCCATCCTCTTGGGCATGGTGCTAATACGTTTAGGAATGCTGCTCCTTTTGTGTAAATTGCTTTTTCTGATTTTTCATATAGGTCTTTGAAGTTTGCTGTTGCTATACTTTGTGCTACATATGGTATGTGGTGATTTGCTATTACTTCTGTTAGGTCTTTTCTAGGTTGCATTTTTCCTGGGACTTTACTTCCTGCTGGTGATGTTGTTGTGTCTGCAAAGCGTGGTGTTGCTGATGAACGTTGAATTCCTGTGTTCATATATGCTCCATTGTCATAGCACACATATACCATGTCATGCCCTCTTTCCATTGCTCCTGAAAGACTTTGCAATCCTATATCATATGTTCCTCCATCTCCTCCAAAGGCTATGAATTTTGTGTCTTTATCTTCTGGCAGTTTTCCTTGTTTTTTCATTGATTTATATGCTGCTTCTGCTCCTGATAGTGTTGCTCCTGCACATTCAAATGCTGTGTGTATGAATGAATCTGACCATGATGTGTATGGATACATAAAAGTTGATACTTCCATACATCCTGTTGCTGCACATACTACTGCATGGTCTTCTGGTTTTAATGCTCTTAGTACCATTCTTGCTACTGGTGGAGCTCCACATCCTGCACACATTCTGTGTCCCGCCATAAATCTTGAAGGTTTTTCTGCGACTATTTCTTTTACATTATATGCCATTATTTTTCCCTCCTTACTCCAAAGTATCTATATGGATTTTCTGTTTTTCCTGTTTTTACTATTTCTTGTAAGTCCTTATATACTCCTTCTATGTCATATGATGTGGTGTCTCTTCCTCCTATTCCATAGATGTAATTTACTGCTGGTACCTTTATTCCATTTATATACATTCCTGATGTTACATCTGTAAATAGCGCTCCTCCTGCTCCACTTACGCTATCTGCTTTGTCTAATATTGCTACTGCTTTTGCTTTTGATAGAGCTTTTGCAATTTCTTCTGCTGGAAATGGTCTGTACATTCTTATTTTTAATAGTCCTGCTTTTATTCCATTCTCTCTAAGTGTGTCTACTACAAATTTTGTTGTACCTGCTGTTGAGTTCATACATACTACAACAATTTCTGCATCTTCCATTTTATATTCTTCGAAGAATGAATATTTTCTGCCTGTCATTTTTTCAAAGTCTTTTGATACTTCTAATATAACATTTTTTGCATTTTTCATTGCGTTTGCTTGTTGATATTTGTGTTCAAATAGATATGGTTGAACATCTAGTGGTCCCATTGCCATTGGTTCTTTGTCATTTAATAGATAATGTTCTGGTTCATATTTTCCTACAAATTCTTTTACTTTTTCGTCTTCGATTAGTTCTATGTTTTCTATTGAATGTGATGTTATAAATCCATCTTGGCATACCATTAATGGTAATTGTACATCTTTATGTTCTGCTATTCTATGTGCCATTATTAAGTTATCATATGCTTCTTGATTATTTTCTGAGAATAACATTATCCATCCTGCATCTCTTGCTCCATATGCATCTGAATGGTCATTATGTATGTTTAGTGGCCCTGATACTGCTCTATTTACTAATGACATTACTATTGGTAATCTCATACTTGATGCTATGTATATCATTTCCCACATTAGTGATAGTCCATTTGCTGAAGTTGCTGTCATTGCTCTTGCTCCTGCTGCTTCTGCTCCAATACATGCGCTCATTGCACTGTGTTCACTTTCTACTGCTACAAATTCTGTGTCTACTGCTCCATTACTTACGAATGTTGAGAAGTATTGTGGAATTTCAGTAGATGGTGTTATTGGAAATGCTGCAACTACATCTGGATTTATTTGTTTCATTGCTATTGCTGCTGCTTCATTTCCACTTAAACGTTCTCTTATTGACATATTTTTTCCTCCTTATTTCATTTCTATTGCTCCAAATGGGCAAACTTTTGCACATACTCCGCATCCTTTACAATAGTCATAGTTGAAGTCTTCTCTTTTTTGTTCTTTGTTTACTGGAATTGCGTCATCTGGGCATACTGGGAAACATAGTCCACATTGTTTGCATTTTTCACTTAGAAATACTGGTTTTTGCGATCTCCAGTCTCCTGTTTTGAATTCTAGTGAGTTTCCTGCTTCATATATATTTCCTGCGATTGTCATCTTTTCTGCTGGTGTGTTTGGTGTTATCTTTTCCATGCATTTACCTCCTATATTTTCTTTACTTCATTTAATGCCATTTTTAAGGCATTCATGTTTCCTTCGATTACTTCTGGTTTCTTTGCGAATTTGTGCTTTAGTGATCCTTCCATATCGTTTATTAGTTCTTCGTCTGTCATAACTTTACTTACTTTTGCTATTGCTGCAAGCATTGGTGTGTTTGGGAAGTATTTTCCTAGAGTTTCTAATGAAATTTTTCTTGCGTCTACTAGGTAGATTTCTCCTTTATATCCTTTTAGTTTTTGTTTTATTTCTTCTGGCTCTTTGCTTGAATTTATTACTATTGCTCCTGTTTCTTTTAATCCTGATGTTACATCTACTGCATCTAGTAATGTGTCATCTACTACTACTACGTAGTCTGGTTCGTATATGTTGCTATGTATTGTAATTGGTGTTTCACTTATTCTGTTATATGCTGTGATTGGTGCTCCCATTCTTTCTGGTCCGTATTCTGGGAAGCCTTGTATGTATTTTCCTGTATTAAATGCTGCATCTGCAAGTAGGAGTGATGCTGTTTTTGCACCTTGACCTCCTCTTCCATGCCATCTTATTTCTATCATGAAATTACCTCCTTTATATGTTTACTATATATCTATTTTTGTTTCATGTCAATATTACAGTTGGTCAGTTTAATAGAATTTTAATATTGCATGTAGATTTTTTTCGTCTTGGCTTTTTATTTCTACTATATGGCTGTTTGATTCTTCTGTATAGCATATTGAGACTGTTTCTCCGCAGTTTTATTTGTTTTTTATAGTATATTTCTAGGTTTTTAAATTCTATGTCTAGTTCTTCTGGAAATATGTCATAAGCTAAGTCTAAGTAATTTGCATTGTTTACGTGATGATTTGCATCTATGTCTCTTTTTATTGCTGTGTACTCAGCTAATTTTTTTACTGTTTCTGTTTGTTTTAGTTTTCCGTCTAGTTCTTCTTGGAATACTGTTTCTTCTATTAGTCCATATTCTTTTTCCATATATTCTGGTATTCTTGCGACTTTTTGTGCTTTTGCATCTATTAATACCCACTGTGTTGTTGCCAAAAGTATTAGATTACCTGATGGGTCATATACTTCGAAGTCTCTCCATGAGGATACTTTTTCGAATTTTCTTGGCCAAGTTTTTATTGTGATTTCTGTGTTCCAACATGGGCGGTTTATTACTTTGATTTTCCAATATAATAACATCCATGTGTAGCCTGTTTTTTCTATGTTATTTAAGCCATAGCCGTACTGCTTCGGCATGGGCTCCTGCTGCTTCTGATAGAATGTTTAGGATGCCTTTGTTTGATAGGGTGTTGTATTTGTTTATGTCTTGGCATCTGATGTGGGTTGTGTAGGTGTATGTGTTCATTTTTGTGCCTCCTTTTGTCGTTTAGTATATCATATTGTTAGGGGGATTACAATATAAAACCCACAAAATAAGAGATGTATTTAACTCATACATCTCCTATTCTATGTATCTATCCTATTCCTCCTCAGGTGCTTCTACTGGGCATACTCCTGCGCAAGTTCCGCAACCTATGCATAGGTCTTTGTTTATTTCGTATCTTTCTTCTCCTTGTGATATACATTGTACTGGGCAACTTGCTGCACATGCTCCGCATGATACGCATTTGTCTGTTATTTTGTAAGCCATTTTCTTTCACCACCTTTCAGTTTTTTGTTTTAGTCTTTCATTTCGTTTTTGTCTAGCTGTTCTAGTTTTTTTAGTTCTTTTAGGTCACTATCTTCTAAGTCTTCGTCTGTTTCTTCTACATCTTTTATTATTTGTACGTCTTTTATATTGAATTTTTTTATTTTTGTTTCGTCTTTTTGCACTATTTTTACTTTTAATAGTTCTTTTAATGTTTCTACACTCTCTACTGTGCCTTCTCCTTCTTCTGTTTTTACTATTGCTCCTACTTTTGGTAGTCTTGATAGTTTTTCTTCATATACTTCTTGTTCATATTTTAGGCAACACATTAGTCTTCCACATGCTCCTGATATTTTTGATGGGGTCAGTGACAGGTTCTGTTCTTTTGCCATTTTTATTGATACTGTTTCAAAGTTTGATAGGTGGGCACAACAACATAGTTCTCTACCACATATTCCACATCCGCCCATTCTTTTTATTTCGTCTCTTATGCCTATTTGTCTTAGTTCTATTCTTGTTTTGAAGATTGCTGCTAGGTCTTTTACTAGGTCTCTAAAGTCTATTCTTCCGTCGGCTGTGAAGTAAAATAGTACTTTGCTTCCATCAAATTTATATTCTACATTGATAAGGTTCATGTCTAATTTATGTTTTTTTATGTTTTTTATTGCTATATCAAATGCTTCTTTTTCTTTCCTTTTGTTTTCTTCATAGTGTTTTTTATCTTTTGGAGTTGCTATCCTTTTGATTGGTTTTAGGGGTTGTACTATTTTGTCTTCTGGCATTTCTTTGTTTGCAATGGCAACTTCTGCATATTCTTCTCCTAATGCTGTTTCTACTATTACAAAGTCTCCTACATTTAGTTTATATTTGCCTGGGTCAAAATAGTATACTTTGCCTATTTTCTTTAATCTAACTCCTACTATTGTCTTCATTCTTTTCTCCTATTCCCATATTTTTAAAATTAGGTTGTCTATACTCATGTCAAAATTGCTATTTGCTTTTAGTTTATTTTTTGTTTCTTCTACATAGTCTATGCATCTTAGGTAGTTTGCATTTTGTTTTGCTTTTTTTATTAATATCATATTTATAAATTCTAGATTTTCTTCTATATTTTCTTTGTCTTTATAGAGTATATCTATCTTATTTAATAGATCTATGCTTTGATATTTTTCTATGTTTCCAAATATTTTTTCTAGTTCTTCATATCTATTTTTTTCTTCTTCTGTTAGTTCTTCTAGATTTTCTTCTGTAAATACTATTTTTGTACATCTTGATTTTATTGTTGTTAGTATTGTATTTTCATTGTTTGATACTAATATTATGCTTACAAATTCTGGCGGTTCTTCTAAGGTTTTTAGTAAACAATTTTGTGCTTCTTTTGTCATGTTTTCTGCATTGTTTATTACATATATTTTATTTTTTGATGTTATTGGTTTTTCTATTATTTTTGTTTGCATTTCTCTTATTTCGTCTATTTTTATGCTTTCTGTTTTTTCTTTGTTTATTTCATAGTAGTCTGGGTGGTTTTCATCATCGAACATTAGGCATGATTTACAGTTTTTACAGTAGCCTTCTGTTTCTTCTAAGCATAGTATCATTTTTGCAAATTCTTTGGCGTATTTGTAATTTTGACTTTTACCTGTTCCTGAAAATATATAACCGTTTACTACTTTTTGATGCTCTACTGCACTTTTCAGTATTTCTTCTATTTGCTTATTTTTCATATTAAACCTTTCCCATTTTGTTTAATGGCCAAAATCTTATTAGTACTTTGCTTTCTACTTTTTCTACTGGTATACAACCAAATTCTCTACAATCTTGACTTTTGCCTCTGTTGTCTCCTACTGCAAATACATATCCTTCTGGTACTGTTAAATCGTAAAATAGCCCTGTTCTTTCTGTTTTTACTCCTTCTGGCAAGTATTCTTCTGGCAATTTTTCTCCATTTCTATATACTTCTCCATTTTGTATTAGTATTTTATCTCCTTCTACTCCTATTACTCTTTTTATGTAACTATTTTTGCCTATTTCTAATACATAGTATATGAATTTTGAAAATATATTTTGGGGTTCATTTTTATATATTGCTACTGGATTGTTTGGGTCATATTGGGTTGAGTCTATTCTTCTTACTGATGGAGCTTCGAATGTTATTATATCTCCTACTTCTAAATCTTTTTTTATTGTAATACTCCATCTATTTAGAAATAGTCTTTCTCCGTCTTTTAATGTTGGGTACATTGATTCTTGTTCTACTACTGTTGGAGTGCATATATAATGTCTTACTAAAAGTGCTAGTATTACTGCGATTAATATACATAGTATCCATTCTACTATTTCTTTTATATTATTCTTTTTTTCTACTTCTTCCATTTATTTTCCTCTCCCTATATTGTGTTTTCAGCACTTTTTATTATATATCAATTATTGTTACAAATCAAGTTAATAGCTATTTTTTTGTTGGTATTTTGATTACTACTTCTGTACCTTCGCCTTTTTTGCTCTTGATATCTATGCTACCATCATTTTTATCTAATATTTCTTTTGCTATTGATAGTCCTAGCCCTGTGCCTCCCATTTCTCTTGTTCTTGCTTTATCTACTCTATAAAATCTATCAAATATTCTTGTTAAGTCTTCTTCTGGAATTCCTATTCCATTGTCAATTATTTTGATGTATGCATCATTGTATACGAATCCAACATATATTTTGATGTTTCCATCTTCTTTAGTATACTTTATACTATTTGTTAATATATTTAATATTACTCTTTCTATTCCGTCTTTGTCTGCATGTACTTGTGGAACATTTGCTGTAACAAAACATTCTACTTTTTGATGTTTTTTATCTATTTCTATTTGTACTTTGTCTTGGCATTGTTTTACCAATTCACCTAGGTCAAATTCTGCTTTTTCTTGTTTTATTTCGTTATTATCATATCTTGACAATGACAATAGGTCTGTAACTAGTTTTGCCATTCTCCTAGCTTCTGTTGCTATTACTGTTAGAAATTTGTCTTTTGTTTCTTTGTCATATTCGTCTTCTAATAATGTGTCTGCATAGCCCATTATTGATGTTATTGGAGTTTTCAGTTCGTGTGATACATCTGCTACAAATTCTTTTCTCATTTCGCTTAGTTTTACGTGTTCTGTTATGTCTTGGATTACTACTATTACTCCTGATGGGATATCATCTTCATTTTTTAATGGTGCAAAGTGCATATGCATGTGGTTATCGCCTATTGTTACTCTTTCTTCTGATGATGTCCAGTTTTCTAAATATATTATTTTTTCTAGATTTATATTTACATTTAATTTTTGAAATATTTTTTCAAAGTTTTCATCTTCTGGTAATAGTCTTAAAAGTCTCGTTGCTGCAGGGTTTATTAATTCTATTCTTCCTTCCATATTGAAGGCTATTATACCGTCTGTCATGTGGAGTAGAATTGTTTCTATTTGGTTTTTCTTTCTTGATACTTCGCTTAGATTTTCTTTTAGTTCTCTTGTCATTACATAGAAGGCGTTTACTAGGTCATCTACTTCATTTTGAGCTATTGGTTCTGCTAGTTCTTTAGTTTGCACTTCTTCTCCTGATGCTATTTTTTTTGCACTATTTATTAGTCTTGTAATTGGTGAAATTATTTTTTTTGTTACAAATACTCCTACTAGAACACATATTAGGGTAAATATGAAGATTGTTATTAGTGTTATGATTTTTAACTGTCCTTGATATTTTTGTATCATTAGACTATATTCTTCTATATTTTCTGTCTGTGATGTTGTTATTGATTGTAGGCTTGTATAATTGATATAACCCATTGCACCTATTATGATTATTCCTACTATTAAGAATATTAGAATTATTTTGATTTGTATATTTCTTAGCATTTTTTCCCTTTCATTTTTGCTTCAAGCAAAGGGCACTTGTTTTTTAGTGCCCCTTGTTTATTTATTTTTGTTTTTATTCTGGCTTTGCGATATAGTATCCTACGCCTCTTTTGGTTACAAGTATTTGTGGGTTTGTAGTATCTTCTTCAATTTTTTCTCTTATTCTTCTAACTGTAACATCTACTGTTCTAATATCTCCAAAGTATTCATATCCCCATACTTTTTCTAGCAATAATTCTCTTGAGACTATTTGTCCTGGTTGTAATGCTAGATATTTTAGTGCTTCAAATTCTCTTACTGTTAAATCCACTTTTTCTCCTCTAACTCTTACTTCAAATCTATCTACATCTAGGCTTAAGTCTCCTACTTCTATTTTGTGATCTTCTTTCTTTTCTTTATTTTCTTGTATAACTGTTGGCACTTCTGATTTTCTAAGATTTGCTTTCACTCTTGCCATTAGTTCTCTAACGCTAAATGGTTTTGTAATATAGTCATCTGCACCAAGCTCTAGTCCTACAATTTTGTCTAGTTCTTCGTCTTTTGCTGATAGGATTAATATTGGTACATTTAATGCACTTTTAATTTTTTTGCAAGCTGTAAGCCCATCCATTTTTGGAAGCATGATGTCTAGTAAGATTAAATCTGGTTTTTTCTCTAGTGCTGTTTCTACAGCTGTTACTCCATCATTTGCTTCTATTGTGTTATATCCTTCTTTTTTTAGATTGTATACTAGTATATCGATTATTGATTGTTCATCATCTACTATTAATATTGTTTTTTTGTCTTCATCATCAAACATAAATGCTCCGCCTTTCATTTGAGACTTTATATCTACTTTATATCACAAATTTGAAATTAAAACAAGTATTTTTATGTTTTTTATGGTAGAATATTTTTTTATTTTAGTTTTATGTTAAAATTTTCTACAATATTTAAATTATAACAAAATTATTGCTATTGCAAATCAAAAAGGTGGAGTATTAACATTCTAGAATACTTAAATTATAACTGTCCATATCGGTTACCAAGACTGGAGCTGTATATGCTTTACATTCTAAAATACTTAAATTATAACGCATAATACTTGGTGGCGTTGGTATTTCCTTGTATATATTTACATTCTAAAATACTTAAATTATAACACACACACACAGATGTTTTAGAAGACGGAAAAAGCGATTTACATTCTACTATATTGAAACCTTTTTCTCTAAAAATTCTATATATATTCTCACAAGCTACATTCGGCTTGTATCATAGTCCATGTTATTTTTCAAAGTTAATTTTCGATAACTCTAGATTGATTTTATTAGTAACAAATTAGTAACAAATTAGTAACAAAAAAATTTTTTAACTTTTTTCAAAAAAGTATTGACAATGACGTAACGTCGTGTTATAATTAATTTATCCTAAGAGAGAGGAGGTAAACAAATGATACTAAAGAAACTCTTTAAAAAACAAAAAGAGCCGACTTTCATTCAGAAAGTCGACAAGTGGCAGACCGAAATGTACCTTTACAAACTTTCCCAAGAACGCAAAGTACTTAGATAAGCCACTGAGTTGAGGAGCTAGCACTCCTCTTCTCTAATATTTATATCATAAAATATTACAAAAAGCAAGATAGGAGGAAAAATGGAAAAAAGAAATTTAAAAATAACATTCAACAAATCAGGCAGCGGAAGTATAACAAAAAGAATCACACTTCCTAGTAAATTTATTTCAGACATGGGCATAACAGAACAAGATAGAGATGTTGAATTGCTATATGACGAACAGCATAAACAAATTATACTAAGAAAAGCTAAAAAAAATTAAAAAATTTTGCAAAAAAGTATTGACAACGACGTAACGTCATGTTATAATATAATTACAGTAAGAGATAAGACGTTAGCAAATGCAACGCACTCTGAGAAGGAGATTGTTATGAAAGAAGCAAAAAAATATGAAGGAAGAAAAATTTTAGTAAAAGTCGAATCTGGCGACAAAAATACTGATTATTCGAAAAAAATAAATATTGTGAGAAGCTTAGAAAGCTTTAAAAATGATGTAGAAAATGATATGTATACATCTGTTGAACTAATTGAAGACAACTTAACTTTATATCAATGCGATGTTAAAAAAACGAGCGATTTAGCAAAAATTCATGAAATTAGAAGTTGCTGGGCAAAAGGAAAATTTAATTATGATATTTTCTTAACTAAAAATGAAATCAAAGAGTTGCTTGAAAATGATGCTCTTGTAGCTATAAATGGGTTACAAGAAATTGAACTAGAAGATTTAGAAAAGTTGAGTTAGTGTATGAGAGGTTATAATATTGATGATTATGTCGGTCAGAAATTCGGCAATCTTACTTTAATAAAAAACTTGAACAAAACAAATAAAAACAATTCAAAAATAGCTCTTTTCAAATGCGACTGTGGAAATGAAAAAGAAGCAGCATTCACTCAAGTACTACATAGAGAAGTTACAAGCTGCGGTTGCATGAATCGAGACAAAAATTCTAATTTAAGACTTCAAAGCGTTAGAGACAAAAGAATAGAATTTACGAGAAATCATACTCAAAAAAATAATAAAACTGGCTGTAATGGTGTTACATATGCAAACGGAAAATATAGAGCTAGAATACAAGTAAATGGTTCTAGTATACATCTTGGATATTTTGACACTTTTGATAAAGCTGTCGAAGTGCGAAAAAAAGCTGAGAAAAAATATTTTTAAAAAAATGTTGACAGACTTTAAATTTTATAGTATTATAATTATGCAGTTACTAATCAGGGTAATTTGCACGCGAGGCGTCGTAAGCGACAGCCTTTTTATTTTATAAAAATAAAGACTAGACTTAGCCCCCGCTTTGTCTAGTCTGAAGTTATATATCTAACTTTATTTTATTATAACATAATTGGAATATTTTGTCAATTCTTCGTATAATATATATCTACAAATACATACATGGACGACCTATCCGCCTTAGACTCTAAACATATCATATTGTTATTAATAAACACGCCTACTGTGCTATTGTCTGTGGGTGTTAAAGGTCTTGTAGAATTTAGCGGAATTGCAGATGTCTCTAATCTCATTATTCCTTCTATTTTTTCGTATGTAACATTACTTAATCCCGTTTGCACAGATTTTATTACATTGTTAGGTCCACTGCCACAATCTATTCTTTTTCGATATATACGTTTTTTGTCAATATACTCATTTGTAGCACATTCAACGTTTGTTTCAATCTCTACTTGTTTAAGTTTTTCGTTTTCCGCCTTTAATTCTGCCACTTTTTCTTTTAATTTCATTATTTCTTCTACAAATATCATAGCGAGTTCACCCCGCTTTTTCCGTCTTCTAAAACATCTGTGTGTGTGTGTGTGTGTGTGTGTGTGTGTGTGTGTAGTTTTATGCTACTTACAGCATTTTTGTTCATTTTATTTTTACCTCCTATTTTAGATAATTTCTACTTGAATTGCGTCTATTTCTTGTCCGAATATACCTGCGTATCCGTTTGTTGGATCGTTTTCATTATACTGTGTTATCCAACCTAGCCATTTGCCATTTTTTGTATGTACTCTGTACTTTGCTGTTCCCTTTGTTGCTTTTATCATTATTCCGTCTATTGCTCTGCCTTTGATGCCTGCAAAATCGTCTCCGCTTCTGTCTTTTTCTCTGTCTATAATTTCTCCTAGCCATCTTCCGTTCTTTGTATGTACTTTATAGATAAGCTTTCCTACATCGGCTTCATTTCCGCACTGTATTACCTCTAAAAGCTGTTATAGCTTGTCCGTATATTCCTGCATAGTCTTGTGTATTTAATACGTCTTGTAGCCATTTATTCGTGCATGCTTGGTATTTTACATCTATCTTTCTTTTTTCTGTAACTGTATTTTCTACTGCTTCGGTTTTGTGTTCTTCTTTTTTCTCTATGTTCAAGTATGCTAGTATTCCGTCTGCTATTCCGCTTGCTACCTTTGTTGCGTATTCTTCTGTTAAAATTAGCGGTGTATCGTGTTCGTTATCCATAAAGCCACATTCTATTAAACATGCTTTCATTTTTGTATCACGTATTATAGCAAAGTTTTGTGTCTTTACTCCTCTATTTTTCATGCCTGTTGCTTCTACTGCTTTATTATTTATAATTGTTGCTAGCCTTCCAGTTTCTCCGTTCTTACAAGCCTCATTATATACATAAGTTTCTATTCCAGTGCCTCCACCAGCATTATGATGTATTGATACAACAGCTTCTACATTAGCATTATTAGCATTTCTACATCTTGTGTTCAAGTCTATATCTGTATTTCCTGTGATGTCGTCTAGTCTTATAGCCTCTATGCCTTCATAGCTATTAAGTATATTGCATACTTTTGTAGCTACTCTGTTATTAATCACCCATTCCCTTGTTTCGTTTACGTCAAATTGTTTTGCACATCTTTTTCCTGCCGTGTGTAATCCATGTCCTGCGTCTATTCCTATTTTCATAATAATTCCTTCTTTCTTTTTGGTATAGTAAAAGACGTCATTGCTGACGTCTTTATATGTTTAATTTCCGCAACATTGTTTATATTTCTTCCCACTTCCACAAGGGCATGGGTCATTTCTTCCAATCTTTCGAGATACAGCTTGTTGCCTAGCTTTTAATTTTTGTACATAATCTGTACATTCAATAGATGGTATTCTAAAAGAAAAACATGTTTTTCCTTCATAATTAGATATTGCTAAATCCCCAAGGCCTATAACATCCATCCCTATCAATAAGTCTGAACCTTCAACTGCTGTGAATTCGGTTACTGCTACTGCTGGAATTCTTACTCTATTTGGTAATTCAATATCAACAATGTATGTATTAACATCTCTTTCTCCATTTGCAGTATTTATAGTTGCTTTTCCAGTTGGAATTAATCCACATTGTTCTACTACTTTGCTCGAAATTGCTGTGTCTGTTGCCCCTGTATCCCAAATAGCATTAAATTCTTCCTCTTTTGATTCTTTGAATAATTCTTTATTTGCAGAAACCTTTACTTTGCTTAATAATACATTCGCCTTAGCTTGTGCTTTATAAGTAAATGCAGAAACGTGTATGTTAGCCATTAAATCTTACCCTCGTATGAAATGTCTGTACTTTCTTTTTTTGTAGACATTCTTGTATGATGTATGTTCCTGCTTCTATATTTTTTGCGTTTTGAATTGCTTCTTCTAAGGTTTTATATACCCCTATCACTTTTTCGTCTTTTATAATAACAAATTTGTTTTTGTGCTTTTTAAACAATTCTTCTTGATGTTCAGTATAATATTTATAGTTTTTATCTATTTCCATACAAATCACCTCTTTTATAGTATGAATATTTGTTAAAGAATTATTCTTATTTTACAATTATATAATATTTTCTAAAAATGTCAACTGTTTTGTAATATAATTGTAACATATTAGAGTAGATTTTGCAAGTTAAATTTTTCTAATGCTTAACACAAGAAGATTTCTCAATTTTCTTCTTGTGTTTTATTAATACACGAAATTAGTTCTTGTGTTTATTTATAGCTATTGTTCCACTTGCCGTCGTCAAGTAAATCTTTTGCTACTTTTCTTGTGTTATCATACATCATTTGTACTATTGTTTTGAAAAACTGCTCGTTTATAAAAAACTTAATCGCACTTGGTACATATGAATATAGCTTGTCACACACATAATCAAATTTAATGTCATTCTCTTTCATATATTTTTCTACTTCTAAAAATAGTGCATTTGCCCTATTACGTATTTTTTCTACTTTGATTATCAAAAATAAAGCTAAAAATACTAATAATGCAATTCCTATCATAATTATGTATTCCATTATCTTTCACTCCTTCCTATATAAAATTTCCTAGCCCGAAGTTTTAAAGCAATATACGTAAAAATTATTCCTAAAACGAACATTAAAGCCTTGTCTTTTATCTTTTTTCTTGTATCTTCATATTCCTTGAGCGGTTTTTCTTCTAACTGTTGTAATCTATCATTCATGTTGTTTACATCTTCACGCATTGCTTTTGTTTCTGATGCAAGTAGTTTGACTGATGAAGCAAGTTCGTGTATATCTTCTACTTTTTCTTCTAAATTGTCTATTCTATGCGTATTTGACTTTGCTCTATCTTCTACTTGCACTAGTCTTTCTCTCTCTTCTAATTCCATGCTTTCCTCCTTTGACTTTTAATTTTTTGTATAATATATATCTACAAATATATGAAGTGCAGACCTGTCTATTTTCGTTTCAAGCATTATTTTATTGTACGATATAAATACCCCGACGCTTGAATTATCTGTCGATTGTTGCGGTCTTGTAAAATTTATAGGAAGACCTCCATCACTTATTTGAGCTATTCCATCAATTTTTATATAAGTCACATTTCTAAGACCTGTTTCGACTTCTTTTAAAGCTGAATTTGGTGCCGCTCCGCAATCTACTCTTTTTCGATACACTCTTTTATCATCGATGTATTCATTTGTAGCATATTCAATACCTGTTTTGATTTCTATTATTTCTGTTTCTAATTCTTGTAATCTCTGCTCAATTAATTTACTCATTCACTTGCACCTCGCTTTCTTGTGTTTGTGTTACTCCTCGCACTATTGCTGTTATTGTTATGTCATTGCTTAGTGTCCAGTCCTCGTCAAGTAATAGCTGTATTGTATTGCTTGTCTCTCCTTCGTTGCCGTGCTTCTACATAGTCTATGTCTTTGACTAATACTTGTCCGCATAGCAGTACCTGTAATGAGTTATTGCTTACTTGATACTTAAGCGGTAGTGTTACTATATAATTATTTGTGAGTGTTGTATTTTTTGTTATTGTGAGTAATTTTACATCTACATTTTTCAGTAAATAATTACTCATTTTGTCATTTACTATTGTTTCTACATTGTTTTCTACTGTTTCTATTTTTGTTTTCAAATCATTATAATTTGCAAGTAATTCATTTAAGTCGCTTACCATTGCATCATATCTTCGCTCTATGCTTTCTATTTCGTCTGCTCCGTGCTTGTGTTATATCGTTTAGCAGTTTTTTTGCATCTGCTTCTAACTGTGCTATTGCTTTTTCAAATCTTTCTATATATGTTTCTGTATTATCTGATGTCATATTTTCTTTTGACGTTTTTTCTATAAATACATTCATGCAAAATGTAGACACTGTCTCTGAATTTTGTTTGAGTACTATCTCGATTTCCGCTTCTCCGTGCTATTCTTAAGCAGTCGTCTAATAATGTTACTGTGATTGTGCTATTTTCTTCATCTATACTACATTCTTGAATAACTATAAGCTCATTCGGCTTTTTGAAAATAATATCTGCAGATAAACTACTCAAGTTTATTCCTAAGCCGTTGTCTAGTATTTTGAAAGTTAATTCTGTTGTGTCTAATTGTTTAAGCCTCAGTGTCTCATAATTTTTCACTTTCAAATCTAGCACTATTATTTCTGCTCTTTTCATTTGCTCTATTTCTCCTTTCTACTTCATATATCCGATTATGTTTAAAACCGCTTTTGCTTCTCCCGTTTGCTGATAGCCTGATATGTTCGGATTTGCCACAGTACCTGCGGCAGGTGCGTTGTTAGCTGTTTGAACTACCAAAACTGTTCTTCTTGAATTAAGATAATTCTTAATATCTATACTTTCTATTGTTTCTAGTTTACAATTTGAGTTTGAAGCTGCGGATGCTGTGAAACCATTTGCACCAAATGCGTTTTGTATTTCCATTAAGTTATTATAATAGCTCTCTCCAAATTCGCCACCAAATGCTGTTGCTGTTATTATTGCATCTAGTGTTGTTATTTTATATAGTTTCAAATTTCTTGAATATCCCCATACATTGCGTGTTATATCGTCTTTATCCCTGTAATCCCAATAAATTGGTCTATGTTCTAGCAATATTTTTGCACTTTGTATAACAAAATTTTCGGGAATATTAACATCTAAAGTTAATCTACTTTTGTAGTATTGCTCCAGTATCCATGTATAGCCGCAAAATCCACTATCGTAATACTGAAAATTACTTAATACTCCATTTCCACCGATTAACTTAGAGCCATTTAGCAGTGAAATTCCTTCGTTGTCCGCTATTATTTTGTCTATTGCATTTTCGTCTTTAATTATCATTCTTCCTCTTCCGTTGTTGTTTCCTCCTAAAATTAAGTCACTTCCAAACAATCTGCTTAAGCTCATTGAACCTGCTTTAATTATGTTCGCGTTAAGAGTTCCGAGCTGTTATGAAATCTGCAACAATTGCCCCGTCCATTGTCATTGCTGTCCCGAACGTGCCGTTCAAGCCATTTTTTGAATATCCTAATCCATTTAGATTAAACATCCAAATTTTTTGTGCGGTATTTATATCGTCTGTATCCATGCATAGCAGCATGTTCGGCTTATAATACATATTGCCTTCTGTTGCATTTTTTAGGAGTTCACTTGCATTTTGTTTTGCTTGGGTTAATACGTTTGTTTCAAGATTCGCCGTTTCTTTTTTTACTGCATTAGATATATTCTTATTTGTGTCTGTGATATAATTTGCTTTAAATTCGCCGTAGCTCTAATTTTGTAAATCTTTTATATAAAGCATCATATACGGTTTTTATTACTCTTACTTTTACCTTTATTCGGTCTAGAACTACTGTTACTGTATCTCCTAGCTTAACTTTTGATAAAAATTCATAGTCCTGGTATTCTATTGTTTTAGACAAGTCTACAAAATCAACTTTTACATTGATTTGCGGTTTATCTATATTGTTTTGAGAAAACTCTGCAGCTGCTCTTTTTCTTAATTCTGCATAACATTCGTTTAATGTTGCATATCCTTCTTGGTCGTTTTCGTTTTCTTTTAGCTTAATATCAGAGTAGTCTATTTGTCCAATTTTTGGATTCGGATATTCATTAATTAGCGGGCTGTCTATATATTTTTCGGGTAACATTAAGCCGTTGTAGCCGCATTGGTCTTAATCTAGTAATTACATTTGTATCCTCTTTTGCGAATTTTAGTCCTGTTATATTTTTTCTATATTTGATTTTATAACCACTGTCTTCGCCTCGTCTACTTAACATCTTGATTGTGAAGTTGTCTCTTACAATCTCTCCGTCCCCAAATGTTTACGAAACTATTGTCTATATCTCCTAATACCGCTTCTATGATATTTTTTCTAACATATCTTGCACTTGCCTTTTTTGATATATCAGAAAAGCTTTTAAATCTGTGTGAATATTGTGTATGAGTTAGTATCCAGTCAAGAGCTACATTACCGTCTAAATTTTGCGGGAAAGTATCGTCCAAAGCATTATCTACTAAGTCATACGATATATGCTGTAAGTTTGCTGTTATTGTAGATAAGCTTTCATTATAATTTTTTACTCTGAAGAGCTGCCTTTCTGTAGCTCCTGTATCTAACTTAACAATCATATCGTTATCTATATAATTTGAGTATTTGCAATTTTTGGGATATTCGAAATCTACTGTGAATTCTCCATTTAGTTCTTCCGTAACTTCGCATTTTATAGTATCTCGTAGGCTTCCTATCCCGTTGTTATTGAAATTCGTTTCTTTTGAGTTATACAAATTAATCATATGAAAGCCTCCTCGTATTTTATTTGAATACTAGAGACATTACCTGTCCAGTTTACATGATTTTCTCCACTTACAAGTTTTGGGAATTCTTCACACTCTACTTGATTATTACAACTTGAAAAATATTTGTAAGCTTCTTCTAGTTCACAGTTTAATTCGATATATTCATTTACGTTTTTTAGAATTACTGATTTGTTATTTATTGTTAGCGTTATATTTCCGCTTCCTTCGATTTTTATGAGTGGGTATATATCGTATGTACTTTCTGTAATAATAATCGTTGTAGGTTCAAATATGTCAATTTCTTTTTCTCTAACACTATGTGCAATCGGTTGTACTTCAAAGTTCACTATAAATTCGTTGCAAACTCTATATATCTGTTCGAAATCAATTTGATTTTTTATTATTACGTCATAGTATTTATCTGTTTCTGTACAAATTATTAGTTTTCCGCTTCCATTTAGCCATTTTGAAATCTTTCGTATATTTGCTCCTGGCATTAATGTACATGTAATGCTATATTCGAATGTTTTATAACTTTGATTGTCTATATATGTTTTTCCGTTTCGCCCTGGAATTTCTATTTCTTCATAGCTTCGCTCTGCTTTAGAAACAGGAGGAAGCTTATTTACAACAACTTTCATATCTTTGCTATTTATATTATTAAAAATAAAAAAAGGTATCAAATCAAGCTCCTCCTTTTGCTAATTGTGCCTTTTGAAATACAAAGGCTAATTCTTCGCCTAACTCTTTTATATCTTCTTTTGAGTTATTTACAAATGTATCTATGTTTAAAATTAATTGAAATTGCTTTTTATCTTTTCTGTCTCTACCTTTGTTTTCGTCTTTATTTTTATCCTCTGCTTTTCTTGGTTTCTGTAAATTTCTATTATACTCTGCATTTTCTTCTTTTGTTAAAACTCTTTCGCCTTTATGCAAAAATGCTGCGTAGTCGTCTTCGGGAACATAGTCAATACCTACTTTTAATTTTGGTATCTCTTTGATATGAATGCCGAATCCTCCGTACTCCTGGTACCCAATCTGGTATTTTTATTTTATTAAGTCCTCGAATAAATGCATTTATCGCACCTATTATCCAATTTATCGGCGTTTTGAATATATTTCCAAGTGCATTAGCAATATTTGAAAATATATTTTTTACACCTTCCCAAGCACCTTTCCAGGAGTTCATAAATACATTTTTAACAAAGTCTATTATCTTTTTAAATGTATTGATTACACCTGATATTATGTTACCGATTGTTTCAAACGCTTTTCCGAAAACATTACTTAGAATGTTTGCTACTACTGACAATGCACTTTGCAAAGGCGGTAGTATTGTTTTGATTATAGTGTTAAACAAATTTATGATTGGCGGTAGTATTATGTTTATTAATTTTAAGAGCGGTTGCAACAACGTCATAAACAAATCTATTATAGGTTTTAATAGCTGTATTAAAGGCTCTAGCAGTTGTAATATTGGTTGTAGTAGCTGTATTATTATTGGCAAAACTGCTTGTATTATTTGCATTATCGGCGGTAAGAGTGTATTTATTAAGTCTATTAGAACTGGCAGTATTGCTTCTAATATCTGAGATACGAAAGGTATTATCTGATTAAGTAAATCGAATAATACAGGCATTATAGTTTGTACTAATTGCATCATCGGGGGAAGCAAGTTTGCAAATAAATCAGTTATTATAGGTGTCATTTGCCCTATTATTCCTTCTATTGCAGGCATATTACTCATAATAAATTGTACTATTTGTTCTAAAATTGGCATCAATGCATTACCTAGTGGCAACGTTAGCATTTCAACATTTCTTTTCAATCCTTCGAACATGTCTGATAGATTGTCATACTTTATCTCTTTAATTTTGTTCATTGTGTCTGCTGTTCCATTAAATCCTGTTTGCATTTCTCCTAGTGATGTTACTACTTGTGGCCCTAAGTCTTCCCACATTGTACCAAATAAGTCTACACCTATTACATTTTGTTCTACTGCATCGTCTACATCTCCAAGTTTTTGAACTACTTCCATAAATGCATTTCTAGCTGTCTCCCCACCTTGTGCAAACCTAGATGCCATGTCGTCTGCGTTTAGCCCTAACTTTGTAAACCCTTCTATTGTTGTATTTGAGCCGTCCACCGCACGAATGCTAAATTCTTTTACTGCATCTCCTATTTTGTCTAAATTAAACGCTCCGTTCTCACTTCCTGTTTTAAATATAGCAAACATATCCTCTGCTGAGAAGCCTAGTTTTTCAAACTGTACGCTATATTCATTTATGTTGTCTATGAATTCTCCTGAAAAATCTAATCCTTCTTGCATTCCGCTGTGCAATTAGATTAAACGCTTGCTTTCCGTCTACTCCAAAATGGTCCATAAGAGCCTTTGTAGCTCTTACTGATTCTGACACTTCAATATCAAATGTGTCTCTTAAAGCAAGTGCATCTTCTGTTATTTCTTGTAGTTCATTATCGTTCATATCTCCTAATTGCATTTTTACTTGTGCCATACTATCTGCAATATCTTGAAAGTCTTCTCCATAGTTATTTTTATATATATTTTTCAAAACTTCTTCATATTGCTCTGTTGCTTCTTCTGCTGTACCTGTTGTAACAATATAGCTGTTCATAGCTTTGTCTATGTCTTTTGCTGTATTTACTGCCATTCCACCTATTGCAGCTCCTGCTGTTATT
The DNA here is from genome assembly GCA_022791835.1 of Clostridia bacterium. Taxonomy (GTDB): domain Bacteria; phylum Bacillota; class Clostridia; order TANB77; family CAG-508; genus JAAWPK01. The sequence goes on from JAAVZW010000027.1 coordinate 28,714, forward strand.
GCTGCTGTTCCTATTGCTGCTCCCCACTTGGCGGCAGTTTTGGCGACATTACCAAACATAGCACCTAGCCCTTGTCCGCTTTTTGTCTGTTTTCTCTAGCTTTTCGTCCGCTTCTGTTGTATCTACGAATATACTTCCGAAAAGTTTAAATATTTCCATTTTTGCCACCTGCCTTCTCTTGCTGTTTTTCATATGCTTCTACAATAGTAAGACCTTGTTTGATTATTTCCTCGTCTGTTAGCTTACTATTTTTAGTACTTACTTGTACTTTTTGTAGTATTTTTTCTTTATACTCTTTAAACGAAATAAATTCTATTTTTCCTATTTCCATGTAAGGATATAGAGTTAACCATCGCTCGTAAACTTCTTTTTCTTGAGCATATCGTAAAAAATCCGCTAGTTTTGATAGCGGATAATTTTTAATATTAGCCATGCCGAAATGTTTATTCAAAAGATATATTATTTCTTCTATTTTGACATAGCTGCTTGTTTGAAAAAACTTACAAATCCTTCGTCTTTCATGAGTTCTTTTATTATAGAAGCTAAGTCTTGTTCTTTTGCATCTTTCTCACTTATTCCTTTATAGTTCATTATAAATTCTGTTAATTCGGTTTTTACTAGATACAGTTTACTTCCAATTCTAAGCATTATTTTCATGCCTATTTGAGTTTTTAGTTTTTCTGTATCCTCTCTGCTCTTTCCTTTTGCTGTCTTTCCTAGGTTTATCATGTCATTAATAAACTTTTCGTCAATTTCCATTTTGTCTATAATACAGCTTAGTAAGCACACACTATCTATTGTTAGTTTCATATTACACTTCCTCCAAATCTAAATTTTCGATGTCTTCTATGCTATAAATCGGCTCTATTTTATTGTCGCTATACTCATGATGAGCATTATATGCTAATTCGATTTCTCCTTCAGCTTTTTGTACTGCCGAAAAATCTAGTCCGTTTTCGTCCAATGCATTTCTAATTGTTATTTTTACAAAATTTCCGCCTACTTTTTGACCGAATAATGTTACATTTTTTATGTAGTCTTCGTCTTTTAGTAATCCAAGTTCTCCTGCTTCTATCTTGATTATTTTTTGTGTTGTTGTATTTCTTGTTATTTTCGCACCTGGTAGTTTTCTTGCGAATGTATCCATAGAAGCATTTAGTGTTTTAACTGTTAAGCTTGCATTTTCGTCGTCTACTGTTGTTAGCCCTTTTGTTTTTCCTTTCGTTCCGTCATATTCAATATTCCTGTATGTTCTTTCGACTTTAAAGTTGCCACCACCACGGGTCGGACCTATCAGTCTTTGATTTTCCTCTCCGTAATTTTCATATATGATGCCGTGGTCTATTTGTATGTTTTCGACCATTTCTTTTGTCAAATTTGTATTCATTTTATACCTCTTTTCTAGTACTCGTACATTTTGATTTCAAATGTAAGTACTCTAATTTTAATAAATTTTTCCTCGTCTATTTTCGTATTACAGCTATCAAAAAAAATGACATAAGCATAATGCTCTGTCGTTTCTCTTTTTCTGTCTAATAAGCTCTTTAAGTCGTCGCATATTTCTTCTATCTTAGTTGTATTGTTTGTAGCATCTTGTAACTCTATTTCTAAAAAATAAGGAATATGCACTTCGTCATTGCTTTCTTTAATATCTGATACGGCATAAGGATACTCTGTGTCGTTATGTGCGTTTAAAAAGTATGTATTTACTACTTTGTCTATTTCCTTTTTTAGTGCCTCTCTAATAAAAATCCTAGCTTTCTTTTTTTCTTCACTCATGCTTGTTCCTCGCTTTCATTGATTAGACCGTAGTGCTTTGTTTTCGTCCTCAATAGATTTTATATACATTCCTTGTATTTTTCGTATTTCGTTTTTTTCTTCTTGTACTGTATTTGCTAATTGTGCTATTTTCCTTCTTTTGTTTGTTCCAAGTTCGTCAAATCCCAAATAGAACGCAGCAGGCTTATATCCTACTTGTAAATCTCCTTCTTTTCTAGCCCAATATTGTGTATATTTTCTTCCTCTGCCTGTTCTCCTTGTTATTTTAGCTTTTGTTCTTTTAGTTAGATATTTTCCCACGTCTTTGTTTGCTGCATGTACTAATTGTTTCAATGCATATTTAGTTCTATCTACTTTGCTAATATATTCAATTCCATTTTTTGTAATTTTAATCGAACTTGGTACTGCCATATGCTTCCACCTCTTTGTTTGTTATACTCGTACAAGTTAGTTCTATTTTTTCGTCTGTTTTTCTCTCATATGTTTTTATTATTTTGTAATTTCTATCGTTATATCTCACAAACATTTCGCTATTATATTCGTGTTTCCATATAGCAAATTTGATTTCAGGTTTTAATCCCGTTGCAAATGCTTGATAGAACTCTCTTTGTCCAACTTCCATTTTTTCAGCATATCTTTTGATTTGTGTTAGTTTTTTTATTGCATCGCCTATTTTGTTTGTTGTGTTTTCTGTTTGAAGTAGATATATTATTTCATTCATTGCTATCACTACTTTCTTTTGTATACTCTGAAGTGGATCTCATATAATTTTTGTTTTCCTCAAAAATTTCCTGGAATTTTGCTGACAAATTAATATCTGCAAATCTAAAATTTGCTTTTACATATGCTTTTATTGTTGTTACAACAAGATTATCATCCTTGACGATTTTTTCGGGATTAATGCCAGATAGTTCCATTTTTTGTATTGCTGCCGCTTCTAGTTCTTGTAGTTCTTCGTCAAATTCGCTTGTGCTCATTCCTACACTTTTTCTCAACGCTTCTTTTGTTAAAATATTTTTACTATCTGACATTTTTATCCCTCCATTTTTTACATTTTTGCTAGTATTTCTGCGACAATTTCGTCTTTTTTTGCTTTTGTTAATTCTATGTTCTCATGTTCTGCTAATTCTTTTAACTGATTAACTGACATAGCTTCTAACTGTTCTTGAGTATATTTGTTTACTTCGTTTTGCACTGGTTCTTTGGGTTTTGTATTTTCATTAGTTACTTGATTTTCTGATATTTCTGTTTCTTGTTCGTCTACTTTAACTATAATGTCTTCTACTCTTCCGATTTTTTTCACATTTAGTTCTTTCATTCTCTCGATTGATATTTCAAGAAGTGTATTGGCTGTTATGTCTTCTTTTGTGTACTTGTCTTTAAACGGTATTTCTACTCTATACTTTACAATTGTTTCCATTTCAATTTTCTCCCTTCTATAATTTTTAAATTTCGCCTGCAGTAGTTGCAGCTGCTTTTTTTACTCTTACAAATCCGTTGTGAGCTACTACGTTACCGCCTGCGAATACAGAACCTCTGTGAGCTATTTGACCTTCTTTGAATTTGTAGTCTTCGCTTTGTTTGATTTCTAAGTCTGAGAATAGGGCTATTTCGTAGTTTGATAATGAACCATACGCCATGCAATAGTCTCCTTCTTTTGTAGCTGGGTTCATTATTGAATTTGCTGCACTGTTTAGTACGAATGGTATTTTATTGATTTTTCCTGTGTTTCCGTTTAACTCTATGTCATAGAAAGCTTTTCCGTCTGTTGTTCTTACATTTGCAAAGCCTTGTAAGTCATTTTTGTTCATTATCATGCACGCATCATTTACAACGTCTTCCTCTCCACCATAAGCAAAGATTATTTTGTTAAGTGTTGTGTTGTCAATTTCAGAAATTTCAATGTCTGTATTTTTGTCAATTGCAAATTTTTCAGGATTTGTAAATATTCCTTGTAGTCTTCCTTTACTTCCGTCTCCGATTAATATATCTTTGCTCATTTTTTTCTTAACTGCGATAGTTGTTCCGTTTACAGTTTTGTCGTGATAGTCTTCGTCAGCTAATCTCGTAATTTCTTCGGGTTCTTCTTGATATGCAGTAACTTTTTGTTTTTTAATTTCTGCATAATCATACTCTGTTTCTACTTGTTTGTAGTTTCCGTTTTCGTCAGTTGCTCCACCTTCTCCATAGTTCTTTACATATCCTCTTTCGTAGCTTTCTCCACCATTTAGTGGTGTTATGGTAACTAGGTCAACTAGTGTAGATACTTGATTGAATGTATCTGTTACTCCTTTTGCTGTATGCTTTGGAGTAGCAATTTGACTGTTTCCTACTGTTATTGCTCTTTTTTCTTTTAGTGCTGCTCCTCTTTCTCGTTTTTCCTTTAGTGTCATTTCTCTTTTTGTTTCTTCTCCTTCTGCTTCCTCTCCTGGTCTTTCAATCATTCTTAGTGTTACTTCTGATTGTTTTCCGTTTGCTGCTCTAGTCATTGCCTCTGCTTTTCTTCTTTTTTCTTCGTCTTCTGTTTCTTCTACGGCTGCTTCTTCCTCTTTGTTTAGATTTTCTAGTTCTCCTTGCAATTTTTCGATTTCTTCGTCTGTTAGCTCAATTGTTCCTTCTACATTAGCACTTAGTTTTGCTCTGATTTCTGCTTTTCTTTTTAAAATTCTTTTTAATTTTTCGTTCATGGTTTTTCACCTTTTCCTTTCTTTTTTTAATATGTTTGTATTAACATCTTTTTACTTCTATCTTTTTGCAATTCGGCTCTTGCCAGCGCCTTCTGTTCTTGTTCCGCCACCGTAAAACGCGAACTCCTTGCAGTTATAGAAGTTGTATCATAAGCGGGGATGTCCACCGCACTTACGTCAAATAATTTGTCTACTTTGAGTACTCTCCATGTATGTGTTTCTTGATTATAGCTTTCTTCTTTGATAGTAAAGCAAAAACTCATTCTATCTATATATCCGCCTTTTATTTCTTCGTAGAGTTTTCTACCTTCTTCTGTTCCGTCTAGTCTTGCCCTTATGTTTAATCCGTTTGCATCTATGTATAGCTCTAGTGTTTTGTTTCTTGTTCTTGCCACTACTTTTCCACCATGATTGTAATTGAATATTACGTCTGACATGTCCGCTTCTGAGAATGCATTTCTATCAATTACTTCTTTGTATTCAGTACTGCCACATTTGAATAATGTAGTTGGACTTTCGAACGTTACCGCTTGTCCCTCTACTATCATTTCTTGAATTTGATTGCCTTCCTCGTCTTGTATGCTTTCACTTCTTACTTTTAGATTGTGAAACATTCTGTACATTCTGTCATTTCTAAGCATTTTTAGTGTTTCTTGCTTTTTTTCTTCTTCGTTCATTGTACTTCCTCCTCTTTTTCGTTTAATTGATATTCGTCCGCTTTGTCTGCGTTTACAAAATTTAGTGACTGTAACCTTCTGTCTCCGCCCTGGAACTGGTGCTCTGTTCCAAATTTCTCTTTGTTCATTTATAGTGAATAGATGTCCCAATTTTTCACATATTGTTATCTTAGTGCTATTCGATGCATTTGCTAATCTATTTGCTTCTAGTATTATTTCATTGCCGTATCCGATTTCAGTTTGAGTAAATATTTTTCGTGTAAGTTCTTGGCTCATTTGTATTGCAAACGGTTCTATTGTAGTTTCAAAATATGCCGTCCACTCCTCTTCTGTGTAATTACCTTTTATAATTTTTTCGTTGGTATTAAAGTACTCATATAGTTCTTGCTTACTATAATCCATTTGAGCTTTGTTCGGTACATATGGCTCTGTTTTCATTTCTTGAAATTCATATCGCGGGTCTGTATAAGCTATTCCTTTACTATTATTGATATTTAAGTATCTTTCCGAAAAATCGTTTACATTTTTTTCCACATCTCCTGGTTGTAATACATTTTTAAACTTTAGTATTCCTCGAATAAATGCTGTATTTCGTATTGCATACTTAATTCCTTGTGTTGTATCATTTATTACATCAAATGTAGTCTGTAAAACTTTTGAATTGCTTGCACCCCAAAAGTCGTTTTCATTATAGTGTTTTCGTATATGTATAACATCTTTGTATGATGCAAATACAGTTTCTCCATTTCTAAATCTAAATTTTAAATATAATTCTTTGTTTTCGTCTTCGTATACTTCTACGCTCGAGCTGTTTAGCGGATATATTCCCAAAACGCCATTCATTCCTGGTACATTTTTATCTCTATCAATATACGCAAATGCATTGTTATTTTCTTCCCTTTGTATCATTATTTTTTGTAAGAAATCAAACATTGTCATATATTTGTTCGGTGCTTTTAATATTCGCTCTATGTTTTGATTTGGCAAGACTTTTATTTCATTGTCTAAAATTCTAATGTGTTTAGGATGTAGTTTTGCTGCGTTTATGCCGTTTGTTCCGATTGCTGTTCTTGCTATACTGCTGTCATATATTTTCCCATTCCAGTTGTAAAACGCCGAACTACTGTCATTTAGCATTTTGAATTTATTTATTACTTTGTACTTCGGTTCCTTACTACCGAATATATTTTCAAGCATACTTCGTAAATTTTTTCTCACGTTTTGCCTCCTTTACTGTATCATGTTTAAATAGTCATTTTTCTTTTGTTCTAATATTACATAAGCATCTAATAGTGCCGCCATTCCATCTATACGTAGAGTTGCCTTTCTTCCTTTTTCTGGCTGTATATTCCCGTTTCTATCTACATCTATATTTGTATTGCTTAAGCACCATTTGTCAATTGGATTATTGTTGTATACTACGATTTTTGACTTTAAGTCTGCTCCTAAGTTTTTCATTGGTGAAGATAACGTTTTTTTACCTTGATGTACTTCTATCATTGCCTCTTCTCCAAAGTGTCCTTTCATTTCCTCCACCCAATATTCTGCTGACCATGCGTCATATCCTATCCACGGAATATATATTCCATATTCGTCCCTGATTTCTAAAAACCATTTTGTGATTTCTTTTGGGTGCACTTTGTTCCCTGGACTAAGTCGTAAAAGTTCTCTTTCATACCACTTGTCGTACGGGATTTTGTCTTCTTTTATCTTTTTTTCTAGCAACTCTTCGGGTAGCCAATACATTTGTAGTACGTATATTTTTATGTCATTTGGCAATTGGAAAATTACTTTTGCTGCGGTTAAGTCCGTTGTGCTTGACAAGTCTGTACCACCGATACCATATTTTACTTTCATTTTTGCTAGATTGAATGTTGCCTCGTTGTTAAGTTCTTCGAATGATAACCAGCTTGACGTACTTGTTTCTCTTACATTGAAGTCCTTGCATAGTAGATTTTTTAGTTCGTCTGGCTTACGTTTTGCTTTTGCTACTTTATCTTTCAATCCTTTTAATTTTTTGATTGTGCCTAATCCTGGATTTGCTTTCATATAGCAACTTTCGTTTGTCCATTCGTCTTTGCTATCAAGTTCATATATGACTGCAAGTAGTGTTTCGTCTATAAAGTCTAGCGAAGGGTCTACATAACTATTAATTACATTTGTTGCATACTCGTATTCGCTATCAAATACATTTTCTCTCACTGTTCCCATTGTTGAAGTTTCTAGAAACAATGGCTGGTCTCTTACGTCCATGCTATCATATGTAACGTCTATCAAGTTTTTGTCTTTCATTGCATGTACTTCGTCTGCTGCTACAAACGAAGCATTTAAACCGTCTAGTGTGTCTGACTCACTAGATAACGGTTTGAATGTTGCTTCTTCTTCTTCGTAGTAAAGCTCTGCTATTAAAGGTTTCACTCTCTTTAGTAGCACAGGATTTTTCTTTATCATTCTTTTTGCTTCTGACCAAAGTATTTTTGCCTGGTCCTTTTTAGTTGCAATAGAATAACATTCTGCTCCAGGTTCTCCGTCCATAAGTAGCATATATAAACCGATTGCTGCTGCTAGTGTCGATTTTCCGTTTTTTCTTGCCACGAACAAGATTACTTTTCTATATTTTCTAAATCCTGTGTTTGCATCTACAAATCCGAATATAGCTGATACAAAAGCTTTTTGCCATAATTCTAATTTGAACGGTTGCCCCGCCCATTTTTTGCCTTTGCTATGTTTACAAAATGTTTCTATGAACTCAATTGCAAACATTGCTTTTTCTTCGTCAAAGATATATGTATATTCCTCGTATTCTTCTGTATCTTCGTTTTGAATTAAAACTGTTCGAGGATTATCTATGTCTTTTACCAGTTTTTCATAGACGATTTTTACTTTTCTTGAAGTTATTATTTCTCCACTTTGAATTTTCTCGTAGTATTCTTTTATGTAGTTCATTGTCTCATTTTTTCTTTAAACTTAGTAAAATCATCGTCCATTTTTATATCATTTCCTGGCGGTAGACTTTCTGATAATTGCTTTATAGTTGTGTTGTAGCTTTTCATAGTTGCATTGTACGCTTTTAGCGCGGGTTGTTCTCTTAGAAATTCCTGTTTTCCTTGCTTGAATTTTTCTATTGTTCCTTTTTTTTCTATAATTTCGTTTAATTCTTTAAGTTGTGCATACATAAATCCTGCTTGTTCTATCAAGCCTGCCAGTAGAGCTCTCTGATTTTCTTTTGCTCTTTTAAAGATTTGTTCTAATTCATTAATTTTCTGTTCTTTTAGCTCTTTTTTCTTCTTATTTGTCAATACTTTCACCTACTTTCTTTAGGTTTACCCCCCCTCGTCTATCAGCACTTGTGTATTTTTTAGAGCTGCCCCCAACGGTCCTTTATAATAAAATATCTAATTATTTTTGCGGGGGGATATTTTTTATTAAGTTTCCGTCGCTGTCAAACTTCACATCTTCTTTCGTGTACTGATTACTTGAGTTGTGTTCTTTATTGTGACAATCCTGACATACATATTCTAAGTTTTCAAAGTTAAGTGTTATGTATGCATTGTCTATGTTGCTTGGTTCAAGTTCTATTTTATGATGCACGATTTTCCCTGGTCGTTCTTTGCATCTATTGCATGTCTTGTCTGGTAAGCTATCAATAAAAGCTTGTCTACATTCTAGCCATGCTTTTGATTTATAGAAATTCTTTGCAAATTCTCGCATCGTTTATCCTTTCTTTGCTTAATAAAAAAGAGCGACAGACATAATCGCCTGTGCTCTCCAGCACACCTATTACTAGGATTAAACACATTATACTATTGACATCTTATATCTGTCTATAAAAACGTCCTCGTTTTGTCCTCGTTTTGTCTAACTTTTTTTAGTCGTCTTTCAAATAGCCTAATACTCTAGCAAAAGAACGTATTGCAAAATCTCTTATTTTATAGTATTCATTTTTGTTTTTAATTTTTAGAGATTGCATGACTTTCCACCTTGGCTCGTCTTGAAAGTATCTTAGGTCTATTAGTTTTCGTTTTTCCTCGTTAAGTCTTCTATCATATACGCTTTCTATTGCAATTATTTTCTTTTTGATTTGTTCGTCATATTCTACGCTGCTTTCTACTAATGATTTGAAATCATATGTATTGTAGTCTTTGAATGTTCTATTTGTTATACCTAGTCCGCTTGCCTCTATTCTTAGTATCCAGTCTGGATATTTTCGTAAGTCTTTTTCAACATAATGTATTATTTCTTCCGTTAATCCTTCTAACATTTTTCCCTCCGCTTCTTGTGTTCTTTAGATTATAGAGTGCATAGTTTTATGTTTCTTTAGATAATCTATTGCACTCCAATATTTTAATCCATATTGTCCATTTTTTGTTTTTTCTATTTGTGCTATATATTTTTCTGCTTTTTCCTTCGTCCATATTCTAGCCACTTTTATTTCTCCTTTCTACTTTTTATCTTTATCGTCATTACCAAAGTACACACATATTATTATTGTTACACATATTATTATTGTGATTATTACTCCGTCGCTCATGCTTGTCCCTCCTTCCGCTTCTTTTTTTATTTTTTAATATTCTTCTATCTTGACATATATTCGTGGTGTATTAGAGTACTTTTTTTCTACTTGTAGTTTTATTACTTGTGTATCGTCTTTGAACACAAATGTATTCATTGCATCTAATACTATTTTTGTGATATTATCTATGTCGGGTTTTTTCGTCGGACTTATGTTTTCTGATAACATTTCCGCTTCTTTCTTTTTACTTGTAGATTTTGGGATACTAAAATATGCAATAATCGTTACAGCGATTCTCCCTTCAAACGGTTTAAAATACGGATAATCTCTTATGAACCATTGTCGCATAGCATATTCATATAGTTTTGTTTTTCCTGGTGTATATGCTCGTCCTGTGTATGTATTCATACGTGGTCTTGCTTTGCCGAACTGGTTCTCCTAACATTTCAAATTCATACATAAATTTCCCCCCTTTTTATTCTTCTGGCATTTGATAAACTATATTTTGAATAAGTTTCTCACTAGGTATGAATTCATTTATTTGTATTCTTGGTATCTTAAGCATTTCCATGTTTCCATACGCTATGAATATTTCTTGTAATATCTCTTTCGCTCTTTTTACTGTTGTGTATTGTCCTAATGTTCCACTTGAATTTTTAATATAAAATAAGGTTTTCTCACATTTTATATTTTCGTATAATTCTGTTATCCATATTTCAATGTTTTGCGTAATCTTAGTTCTATCTTGACTTACTATTAACATTTTACTTCCTCCTTGCTATTTCTTCTAGCTTTTAGTTCCTTATATTTGTCTAGCTTATACTCTAATTCTATATTTTCTGCTATTGCTTTTTTGTATTTAATTTCCAAATCATTGTATTTTTCTTCTTGTCTATGTTTTGTTTGATAAAGTCTTTTCAATTCATTATCTCTTGATTCTATTATTTTTTCCTTTCCTTCGTTACTTCTTCTATTATATTCTGCTATATTTATGTATTTATTTACTATTCTTCTTATTTCGCTATATTCTGATACATTTAATTTATTTTCAAGTCCTTTTATAAATATTATTTCTTCCTCTGATAATTCTATTTCGTTGTTATTATTCATTTTATACCTTCTTTCTAAAATCTATATCTTCTAAGCTTTCTTCTTTTCCTGTTCTAATGTAATTTATTACATCAACTAAAGCATTTCTTTTTACTAGTAAAATGTCCAAATGCTTTTCGTCAAATATTTTATATTTTCCACTGCTTTTATATTGACTGCTTTTTTTATATTCTTCTTTTAGTCCGTTTCTTTCTAAGTCAATAGCTTTTACTAATTCTATTAGAATATTATCTAATTCTTCTATATCTGTTTTATCGTTCATTTTGTACCTCCAAAAATTTCTAATATTTCAAGTACATAATACTCTTTTCCGCTTCTCTGCTCCCCATTCCGGCTTGCCTTGTCCGTATCCTTAGCTTGCATTTGCATATCATGCTTGGAGAAGTCTTAGAGTAGCCATTTCTAAATACTACTTCTTTTTCTGTTGTAGTCATTTTTCTTAATACTTTCTTTGTATTGCTATCTATTATGTGATTTATGAAATAATTTCCTAATCTTTTAGTCCAATATGATTTTATTTCTCTATATTCTTCTTTCTTTTCTCCGCTTCGTATCATATCAAACCATTTGCGTTTAATCGGTAATACTAACATTGTTTTTTCTCGCTTTCTTCTAATAATTTTGAATTACTTTGTTGTAACAAATCTTGTACACATAGATGAGTTAATGTTTGAGTAAAATCAAGATTGTTCATGTTTTCGCTTGTCAAACGATTATGTATTACTGTTCCTGCCTTTAAGAATCCTATAAAAAACTGTGTTAGATTTTCTCCCTCTCCTAGTTCTTCAAACTCTATATGTTCATATTCTTGTTCTTCTTCATTGTGAAATAAATTCATTATACTTGATATAATATTCTTTGTATATTCTTCATTTTTTCTTTTCATATTTTTCTCCTTTTCAAATTATAAATTCTCGTATAAATCTATTAGCATATTCTTTTGATATTAAACTACGCTCAGCTCCAGGGTTCGTATGTCCTATCTCTTTTCTCTCGTTCCAGACTTGAGCTTCTAGTATCATATTTTGACTTGGCTTTCTATTTATGAACCAATACTGTGTTGGTTTCTTATAGTAATCTCCTTTCATACTTCTGTCTGTATCAATTATGCTTGCTTGAATGGACCAGTACTTTACTAGATAATGTGTTGAACTGTAAGGATTCTCTATTATCAAAGCTATCTTCCTTCTAATACACACTATTGCTAGTTTTGTAACTAATTCGTAGAGCTCATGTAGCTCTTTATGTAGTTTTAAATCATATTTTAGCTTTTGTTCATCGGTCCAATTCTTTTGGCTTGCACATGTTCCGCCTAAAGAAAAGCTGTATTTGATTTTCGAACCTCACACAAGGGAAAAAAGCTAATATTGTATCTTCACTTTTGATATTGTTAAATATACTCTTCTCATTACTATATGCTTTTTCTATTTCAGCAAACAAATCTATTATGTAATCTGTTTCGTTAAACTCATCTTTAATATCGTAATCATACGCTTCATATCCAAGTTTTCTAAACTCATTCTTGAATGTTCCTGACTGTTCAAATAAACAATGATATGTCATTTCTTCTCTCCTATTTCCTTTTCTACACACTTTAGTGCTGTTTTTAAGCTATCATATGCTCTTTTATTGTCTTCATCGTTTAAATCACAGCCTTCTAGTATATATTGAATTCTTTCTTCTATCCACTTTTTTGTGTCTTCTAAATTTTGCATTACCCTTCCCCCTATACTTTTTTCATAAATTTTACTTGATACTTTGTCATGCCGTTGTTTCTATGCAACTATTATCTCTTGTTTTGATATATTTGTTTTTCCTTCCCATTTTTTTATACTGTTTTAGTTCCGCTTCTTCTATCTGATTTGTGTGTTTTATTCCTAATTCGTAGTAGTTAAAAGATAATCTAATACCCGTTTGCTCGTCTTCGAACAATACATGATTTGTATATTTTTTTATTAGTTTCATTTGTCTACCGTGCCAAGTTGGTATTTGCATAGCTACTCCTCCTTGTTTTTTAATATAAAATACTTTATTTTGTTTTCTATTCTTATTTTCTTTCTGCTTATTACAGCTTGTGTACATTTTAATTGTTTTGCTATTTGTATTTGTGTATATCCATTTTGGATCCACTTTACAATTTTCCTTTCCTGCTTATTTAGATTTTTAATTATACTTTCAATGCCATTTTTTGAGATTATATAGTCTTCTAAGTTGAAATCACTTGCTATTATATCTTCTAGAGTTGACCCATTTTCTATTGTTTCAGCTTGTAATGACATTGTTTTCAATTTTAAGAATCTTTTTTGCTTTCTTAACTGTTGCAATATTTCATTATTCATACATCTACATGCATATGTAGAAATAGTGCTTTTATCTCGATTATATGTTTTGCATGCCTTCCATAAAGCAAATTGACATATCTGTACTAAGTCCTCAAATTCAATACCACACATTCTATATTTATTTGCAATAACATATGATAATCGTATATTCTCATTAAACAGCTTCTCTGCATTGTTTTCTTTTGTTTGTTCCATGCTGCTGCCTCCTATTTATTTTCTTTTTTCTGCCATGTTTTGCATTTTATGAACATGCCTGTGTGTTCGTCTGTTAATGAACATATGTACGGAAAGTCTTTAGATTGAGTATTACAATGTTCGCAAGTACTACAATTTTCATGTGCATTTAGTGTGTATTTACTTTTCATTTCTTAGCACCTCTTCCGCTTCGTATTCTAAACTTTTAATGAAATAATTCAGAACGTCTAATACTGTGTAGTTTGCTTTTACAGCTACATATTTATTTGTATTGTGATATATTTGCAAGACTCTGTTTCTTGTTGCCTTGTCTAAATATGCTCTGTTTGAGCTAAAGTATATTTCTTTTATTGCATAGCACAATATTTTAAAGTCTTCTAAGCTCTTGCTGTTTTGTATGTAGTGTAACTCGTTTTTTGGCACATAGAACTCTAATCTTTTTAATATTGCTACTAGATGCGTCTTATCTGCAATCGCTATGTTTTCAAATTCGTCGCCTTCATTGTTTGATATATAATTAAAGAAATTATTTATTTTTATTATAATGTGTTCGACTGCCTGCTCGTTTGGTTGTTCGTCCGCTTGTTCATGTGCTTGTTCGTCCGCTTGTTCATTGTATAGTTTGACTATTGAATATTTAGAAGCATCGTTTTGATTTTTTCCTTTTTTGTAGATAATATAGTCATTGTCTATTAACTCTTTTCTTGCTCTTTGTAGAGTGGAAATCGACAAATTAACTATCTTGCTCATGAAAACACTATTTGCTACTCTAAACTCACTAAGCCATCCCGTTATTTTTGCAATGTTTAATAAAATTAGATACATTGCTATTGCAAACGCAGATACACGCTTATAGTCTAATGTAGAATAGAACGCACAGAGCTGTTTTTCGTAGTTCATTCTTTTGTTTCCTCCGCTTCTTTTATATTTTTGCTATCTTTTCGACTTTTGCACATGCTAAAGCTAAAAACAAACTGTTTGTTATTTTATGCTTTGTATTAAAATATGTTTGTACATCTATTGATGTAGAAAGAACTGCCGTTCTTAAAGCTCTTTCTACTTGTGAATATGACACATTGTGCTTTATTGCTAATACATTATAGACATCTTTCATAGCGTAAAGTTCACATTTGATTTTTTCTGCAACTACATATGTAATTGCTTCTGTCCATAGTTGAAAACCTTTTAAGTCTTTTTTCATGTCTACATCTTCTAATACTTTTCTTACTGCATCTTTAATAATCAAGCCTTGTGTTTTGTTCTTTACAAATTCTTTTGACTTCTCCATTTTCTTTTCCTCCGTTATTGATTTTTTGTGATTATTGTGTTAGAATAAAAATGTGATGTTTGTTCAATCACTATGAACTAGATGTGTTTTCGAGATTTGTCTAGTTCATTTTTTATTATGAATTGTGTAGATGTTTTAGATATAGCTTTTGTTAATTCGTTAATTCTTTGTTGTTTTTCTTCTTCTGAAATATTCCAATCACTCAACACTCTAATATCATGCGTATATGATAATATTGTGCTTGCAAAATCAAATACTTCTCTTTTTAATATAAAATTGTCTATTGTTTTTGAATTATACTTTGAATATGTTATAGCTCTGCGTGCTTTTTCCGCTTCTAACTGTGTACGTAATTTGCATACTTTTGCAAACAACTTCACATTTGTTTTTGCTAATTTCATTACTGTCCAAGATTCTTTTTCTTTGCTATTCAAATTATTGTTTCTTCTGCTTTCGTCACTTGCTATAATAATTAGATATAGAACTATTGATAATATTACAAATATTGTAATTGCTGTTCCCATAGTTTCTTTCTCCTTTCTTTTCTTTAGATTTTGTATTTTAATATTAAAAATATTAATGATAATTTAATTTTTAATTCTACAATTATTTTCTTCATTTGCTTTCCTCTAATGCTATTTTTAATTTTTCTATAACATCGTTCAAACTGTTTCTGTGAATTTCTTGATGTAAAGCAATATATTCTGCATTTACTCTATCGCTCCATCCATTTTCATAATAACGAACATTAAAAACATTGCAATGTGGATAATAATCAAAGAATGCATCTGCTTTTGTTCTAGTTGATATTTCATAGCATAATCCTGCCACTTTTTCAAATAATTCTTTTAGTGTTTCTTCCATTATTTTTTGCCCCCTTTCTTTTTATTTTCGCTCCAGTATTGCTTACTTGTATGATAAAACATTAGTAGACCATACGAGCTATAAAGTACTGCTTGATATATGTTTATACCTTTCGCTTCAAACTGTATAAAAATTATAAATATGAATATTAAACTAATTAAGCACAACATTTTTGACCTCTCCCCTTTCTTTTTGCATATTCGTAAACTTCTTCGGGAAATAGCTCGTAATTCCATTTATTGCCGATTACTTTTTATTGCTACCCCGAAATTCTAGCCTCTTTTGTTTTAATCCGTTTCGAACAAACTGCGGGCTCCTTCCTATTATTTTCGCCGCTTCTGTAACTGTCATTTTTTTAGCCTCTTTAATTTCTTGTGTCGTGTCGCCTTTTTTTAAAATTTCCATTTTTTGTCTCCTTTTAATTTGTAATTATATTTTTCAAAAAAGTATTTGCATCTACGTTAAGTGCTACTACTATTGCTTCAAATTCTTCTACTGGTAATTTTCGCTTTTCATTAAAAGATGCATTTAGTTTTGGAATTGGTATACCGTGTTTTTACTGATAATTCTGTTTGAGTAATATTATTTTGAATTAAAAACATTTTAATTCTTTTGCATATTGACATGTATTTTTCCTCCTTTCTTTTTTAAAATTCAAATTTTCTTTGAATTTGTGTTTATTATATTCAAATTTTTTTTGAATGTCAATGCTTTTTTTATAAAAAATTCAAAAAATTTTTGAATTTTAATATTTACTTTTCAAAAAAAATGTGGTATTCTAAGAATGGAGGGTAATTCTATGTTTCTAAATAAAAAAATTAAACAAGCTCGTCTTGAGAAAAAACTTACTCAAAAGGAATTTGCTAATTTACTTACTAAAAATGGTTATAAAACAAGTCATGCTACTGTTTCTAATTGGGAATTGAATATCAGTAGCCCAGACGTAGATACATTACAAATGATTTGCAATATTCTTGAAAAAGACGGCAATTATTTTTTTGATTTTACTAATACTACTTTAAACAAACAAGAAATACAAAATTATTATGGTAGTTATTCAATAGAATTATTAGAAAATTATTCTTTGCTAAATGACCTAGGGAGGCTGAAAGCAATCGAAAATGTAAAGGATTTAACAAAAATTAATGAATACACTGAAACAAAAAACAAACAACAAATCATATAGGCAAAATTATCCATTATGATTTTACCAAAAAACAGATATTAAGTGAAGAATAGTGTAAAAAAATAAATAGGAGGCACTTAGATGCAAAATTTTATTATGAATAAAAAATATATATTAATACATATTTTTCTAGCAATTATTACATATGGCATATGGTTAATTATATTTATATATCTTAAGATTAAATATTCAAAAAATAATGCATTGACTAATGATACTATAGCATGGATTTTAAATGTATCAGGAGTAACATTCAAAAACGAAGATGGTTCACACAGACAAAAACTTATTTCTAATTTGCATTATAATCAAGAACTTTGTCTTGAGCCATATAAATATGAGAATAAAGACGCTATATTTGTAAAAACATTAAACAATGAAATTCTTGGTAACATCTCTTCTAAAAACATTTTGGATGTTTCCAATAAAATTTTACAAAATAAAATTATAAAAGTAACTGTTGCAGAAGCAAGTTCATTTTTAGGCGAAGAAAATGAGAAAATATATTATCTAAAGATTAAATTATTAATAAAAAAATAAAACAAAAAAACGGATAATGTGTTGTAATTTAGCGACACGACACATTACCCGAGGCGTGAACACTTTGAAAAGTGTTTACATTTTGTATTATATACAAAATGCTTTCATTTTTCAAGTGTTTTCAAAAAATATTTGAAAAATGGGGGCATTTTATATGATTAAGAAAAAAAGAAAATATAAATATGGTAGTGTGGTGTATCTGGGAGAAAACCGTTCTCAACCATATATGGCTAGAGTAACACTTCGGATATAACAAAGGTGGTTATCCCGTCTATTTTTCATTAGGCTATTTTGAAGAAGAACTTGATGCATACATATGCTTAAGAGACTTTAATAACAAACTATATGATTTGTATGTAAAAAAACAAGTATATGACAAAATAGACGTGTTCTCTACTTTGCCAGTTAAACTTTTTGTATCTGACGTCAAGCGAAAATACGAAGACGTTTCAACATACACATTCAAGCAAGTATATGAAGAATGGAAAAAAGTATATTTCCCCACAAAAGAAGAAATCGAGGAGGAAAAAAGAACTCACAGGCGAACCCATGGCAAATTTTCTGTTGCAAATAAGGGCAATCTCGCTTCTGCTTTTAGCAATTGCAAGATTCTTCATGATAGAATATACAGAGACTTAACTGACTTAGATTTTCAAGAAGTTATAAACAATACAAAACGGTTGTCGCAGTAAGCTCTACAATATACAAAATTTGTGTAAAAAACTAGATAAGTTTGCTTTGAGAAAAAAGATTATAGAAGAAGATTATGCAAAATTCATTGAGATTGACATTCAAGAAGACGAAACACATAGAAAGCCTTACACTTATGACGAAATCGCGTTCTTGTGGACCCTAAAAGGCAATATTTTAGTTGATATATTACTAGTGCTACTATATTCACGGCTTTAGAATAGAAGAATTGCTAGAGCTTGAAATAGTCAATATAGACTTAGAAAACGGAACAATGCTCGGAGGTCTTAAGACTGATAGCGGTAAGCATAGAATAGTACCTATTCATTCTATGATACTGCACATTATACTACGATATTATGACAAAAAGAATAAGTATCTATTCACTGACAAGAACGGAAACAAAATCAAATACGATAAGTATTATCAAGATTTTCTAAAATTCAAAAAAGAAAACAAAGAAAACTTTGATATTACACATGTTATTCACGAAACCAGGCATTCTGTTTGCTCTGATTTAGATAAATACGGAGCAAATAAGAAGTGTAGAGATATGATACTACGGACACAAAAGCAAAGAAGTTGGCGATAGAGTCTATAATCACAAAACAATAGAAGATTTAAAAATTACTATTGAATTAATTACATATAAAGATACAAAAATTGTAAAATTCGATACACAAAAAACAGCTCTTGAAAAGTCTTCTTAGTAACAATCTAGTAACAAACGCAAATTTAAAATCGCTATAAGTACTGAAATATAGCGATTTTTCTGTTTTTAAAATTTACATTCTAAAATACTTAAATTATAACTGGTCAATTTAGATCGCCCATAATAATAGGGTTTTAGTGTTTGTTTCCGTCGATCTATGATTTATTTTATCATATTGTTTTAGCTCTTTAAAGATATTTTTTAAAAAAGCTTATTTTTAGCGTTTTTTGTTATCTGTCGTTCTACTGCTTTTTTTGCATTATTATAGGTCGACAGTTCTTTTATAGCATTCGTGTGTCTAAATCATATTCTTCGTCTCTTTTTAACAATAATCCAATTTCATTGTCATACTTTAGGTCTATTATTTCTATTTCGCTAATATATGGATTTGGAGATATGTATTCTTTCATTTTTCTATACTGTGCGTAGCTTATTGTTGTTGTTAGTTTATTTATTTTTCTTTTTAGTTTGTTTTTATTCTTGTACGTTATTTCTTCTTTATATGCTTGAAATAAGTCTATATTTTGATCATAGATTGTTTTTGGTATTACTGTTACATTATCTATGTTTCTTAGTAACTTTTGTGCTTCTGTTTTGTTTGTGTCATAATCTACTATATTATCTAGAAATTCCATACCCGTTTTGAAAGTTTTTATAAATCTCGTGTTTTCTAGTGTTTCTTTTGAATATAATTTATCTACTAGTTTTATTTTATCTGTTTCTTCTAGTATTTTGTTGTTGAATGGTAATAGTAGTTCTATACTTTTTTGATTTATTTCTTCATCATATATATGTCCTATTCCTGTTGCTTCTTTTGTATAAATGTATACATTGGATTCTTCTTTTTTATATTCTCTGTTTCTGTAGCATCTTCCCATTCTTTGAAAAATGCTGTCTAACGTTGACATTTCTGTGTATAGGTAGTCAAAGTCTATGTCTAACGAGGCTTCTACTATTTGTGTTGTTATCCATATACCTCTTTTTTCTTGATTTTTTGAGAATTCTTTTATCTTTTCTTCTTTTTGATTTCTGTCTTTTCCTATAAATCTAGAATGTAATAGTTTTACATTGTCTGCTTGTTTTTCTTTTAGTTCTGAATATAACTCTATTGCTTTATTTACAGTATTACATATGACTAATACTTTATTATTTTTGCTTTTTTCTTTTATTTGATCTATTTCTTCTTTTATGTTTTTTTCTTTTATTTGGATTTTATGCCTTTGTACGTTTTTTATAAATTCATTGTATTTAAATTGTATTCCCATTTTTTCTAGTTCTTCTTTATAAATTCTTGGTAATGTGGCTGTCATTACCATAAATTTTCCACCTAACTTATGTATCATTTGTAAGCCTTTTAGTATAACTGCTACTATTTCTGGAGAGTATGCTTGTATTTCGTCTATAATTATTTTCGAATAACTAAGGGTTGCATATATTTTTTCATAGCCTTTATACTTAAAAACGAATGGGAATATTTGATCTATTGTGCATGTTGTTATCTTTTCTGATAGGTTTCTTGATTGTTCATATATTTGTAGTCCTAAGGATAGTTCATCTTTTTCTTCTAGGTAATCTAATGCTGTTCCATGTAATAATCCTACATGTTCATAATTCATACCCTCTCGTATTCTGTCAAATATTGCGTTTATGCTTATTCTTATTGGTAATGTGAAAAAAGTTTTGCTATTTTTACTCCATAATAGGGCTGATTCTGTTTTTCCTATTCCAGTCGAACCTATGACTAATAAATTATTATCTTGATTTTGTTTACTGAATTCTTGTATGTCTCTTAGCTGATATCCTTTGCTTTTTATTTGGTTTCCTACTACCTCTCCTATTTCTTCATTTGTTTCGTCCTCTACCTTGATATTCGCAGAGCTACTATGGTCTAATCTATGTAATAATCCTTTGAGCAGGCAATATTCTTCATATTGCCTGTCCTTTTTTGATATTCGGTCTCTTTTTCCGCTTCCTATATACATTAGATACATTGAATTAGGATGTTTTTCGATTTCTATACCTATTTCTTTCTCTATTTGTTCTGCTTGTGGAAGTATGTCTGTTTTGATTATTTCTTCTACTAATTTACTATCTACTGGCACTTTTTCTCTTTCATGGTGATAGAAAATAACTTGATATATTAATCTCTTTTCTTCTTTACTTAAATTAAATTTTTGTGTTGGTATGAAAAGAGGAGAAAGTTCTTCATGTCTAGCTATTTCATAGCTAAATTTAGTGGATAAGGTTTCTTTTCCTAATTTTTTTCTTATTTCGTTTTGAAAAGGTGTGTATACTTTTCCTATGTCATGGTATGTACATATTATTTTTAATAAGTCCCAAAATCTTTCTTTTTCTATGTTTTTTCCTTTTAAAATTTCTTCGCCATATGTGTTTTTTAGTATTTCTAAGTTTTTTAATAATGCTTTTGTATGTTCTTCTACTGTTTGCTCAGGTTTAGATTTTGCATAATACATTTTAATACTCCTTTTCATAGAAAAATACGTAGTCTCCATCTTGGTCTCTCAACACTTGCTCTATTCCTTGGTTTGTATGTCTTTCTATATATTTCACATTGACTTTATCCCATTTTCTGAGGTTATTTATTATTTGATATTTAGTGTTTAATCTATATTGTATTCCACTAATTTCATTGCTCAAATGCTCTGGTACATATGCGTTGTACTCGTTTATCATTCCTCCTGATAATTCAGGTTTTTGAATGATTTTTACCTCATCTACTCTTACCATATCTTCGTTTCTTCCTAGTGTAAAAGTTTCTTTTCCTGTTACGATGTTTTCATATATTTTTTCTATTATCTCATCTTCTGCTTGTACGTGGATAATAAGTTCTATATTTAGTAATTGGTGTACATTTCTTGGCATTGATGTCACTTGGTCTTTTCCTTTAAACATTCTTAAGTTTTGATAGTTAGAAAATATACTTTCATATTTGCCTTGTATGGAGATATTCATTTTAAAATATTCTCCGAAATTTAGCTCCTAGAATTTTGTGAAGCATTCCTATTACTGTTGAATATGGTGGCAAAGGATAGGTTTCTGCTACTTTGAAGGCAAATGGCTTTTTGTAGCAGGCTGTTTCTTGAAATAGTTTCATTTTTAAATATTTCATTTCTCCCATCCTTTCTATTTACAATAGTACTCCTCTACTTGCTTCTCTAAGTTTTCAAAAAATTCTTGTACAGATGTTACTTTTCCTTCAAAAATTTCTTCTATTTCTTTTTCATTTTTGAAAGTATCTTTTACTATTCCTATTTTTGTATCGTTATATATAGAATTTTCTCCTACTTTTAGACTTAGTGTGTCTTTTAACATATTTGTATTTATTGTAAATTCTTTGTTTCTTCCTTCTAGTTTGATTCTTCCTAAGAAGAATGGCGAATTTAGGTCATAAATTCCTCCTATTACAAATAGTGGACTTAGGTTTTCTTCTCTTCCTCTTATTTCTCTATTTAATACTTTTATTATTTCTAATAATTCTTTTACTCTTTTGTTTCTAATGTTATTGTCCATTGTTAATTCACCATCTACTCCTACTTTTGATAGGTCTATTGTTACTGTGTATGTATAGTAGCTTAAATGTTGTTCTATGTTTGCTAGGTTTGGGAATTCGTTTATTCTATCTGCTAGTCCTTTGTTGTTTAAGAAGTCCATATCACTTTTATAATCTTCTAAGGAAATTGCATTACTTAGTCTTACTGCTGCGCTTCTAATTAGTGACGCTCCTTCTTCTTTTTTTGCTGTTTTCATGTATCCAAATAAATCCATTTCTTCTGAATCTTCTATTGTTAATTCGTCTTTGAATTGTACTGTACCTTTTGATTTGTCTACTACTTCCAAATTCCATCCAAATAGTTTATTTCCTATCCTTGCTATATCATATCTTAGTGCTTGTCTTGATGCAAATGTGTATACACTTCCATCTCCTCTTGTTAATTTTTTTAGTTCTGATATATTTCCTATCCCTTCTCCATAGTTTAGGCTTTGTGCTTTGAAAATCATTGTTATTGTTAATCCATTTTTATTCATTTACTTGTTCCTCCTCTTTTTTATTTGATATTAGTCCTGCTAGAAAGCTTTGTCCTATTGCTTCATATCCTAAGCTTGTGTCTTTCATTATTTCTATGAATATTGGTGAGACATCTTTTTCTAATGACATATGTATTCTTATAATCGTATCCATTAGCTCTTGCTTATTTCCTACTCTAATAGCATTTAGCATTTTATATGTGTATCCATTTAATTTGTTTTCTTCTTTTTTTGCTTTAAGTGTTGCATGTATATCTAGTCCTAAATTGTATAGTACACTTAGCTTTGCGTTATTTTTCTTTATCTCTTCTTCCATTTTATTTTCCTCCTTTTTTAATAAATTTAAAGTTGCTCTTATTTTTGTTCCTAAATATGAATAATATCCAAACGGACTGTCTTTCTTTATTTCTTCTAACAGCCTGTCATTTATTACGTATTTAATATCTTTGTTTTTTAGAATACTGTCTACTATTTGTAGTTTGTAGCCATAATCTTTGATTTTACTAAGCATTGTGTTTGCATACTCTATGAAAAAACGTGCTACATATCTTTTTATGTTAAAGTACTGCATTCTGCTGTATGCTCCATATTCTGTTTCAAATTCTACTACAAATATATTTTGTAGTTGCCATTCGCTGATTTCTTTATTTTCTTCTACTATATTTAGGATTAAATCAGTATATGGATTTTCCATGTTTTTATCTTTTTTAGATTTTTCACTAAAGTAATTATTAGTCCTTAGCAGTTCTTCTATGCTCATATCATCATTTACAAAACTTAGTATTTCTTTTTCTTTGTAAATGCTTTTCCCTTTGTCTTGTTCTTTGACTATTTTTGATATTGTTGTAATTCCTGCTGGTATACAGAATAGTATTAATTTGCATATATCACATACTGGAAATTCTGCGTTTTGGTTCCAGAAGAAATTTTTCATATTATCACTGCTAATTGCTAAAGGTGCAAAATTACTTTCTGAGTAATTACCTGTAATTGTATGTTCGTTTTCGCACATATAACAAATTGTAAATACTTTATTTTGCAGATATTCTTTTATTTCTTCAAGGCTTTTGTTTCTTTCTATAAACTTTTTATTTAAATTATTGTATATCTGTTGTACTTCTTTTGTTAGAAGTTCACTATTTGTTTTTTGTATATGTTCTTTTATTTCTTCTATTGTGTATTTATTTTCTGTAATGTCTTGCATAAAATCTAATTCTATTATATTACTAATATAGTCTTTGTACATTACTTCTTGTTGCTCTTCATATGATAGCGCTGTTTTTACTACGTTTAAAAAACTTGGCTGGCCAAAGTAGTTTTTGCTTAATATGCTTTTGAAAAAGTTCATTGTGATTCTTTTATTTATTTCGTCTTTTTGAATTTCCTTTTTTATATTTTCTTGTATTGTTTTTAGTTCTTCTTTTTCTTCTGCTTTTTCAATTTTATCGTATTCTTCTAATATATTTGAATAGATTTCTTCATTTATTTTTTTGATTTTGTCTAGTTGTGATTTTATTATTGCTTTTATGTATTTCTTTTCTTTTTTTATTTTTTCTTTAATTTCTTTTTCGTTTGCGTTCTCTTGGCTTAAATAGTTTTTTATTTTTTCGAATGATGTATCTATTCTGCTTGATACTCTTTCTGCTACATTGTATGTGTCAAAAAAGTATTTGAAATAGTTTTGGTGGAAATTTTTTAAGTCTTTTGTATCAAATTCTATGTAGTTATCTTGCATTTTTGCAAAGTTTTTGTCATTATGTTTTAGTATTCTTAAGAATCCGATAATACCTGCATTATAGAACCACTCTCTTGCATATATTCTTGTTTTCAAGTTTTTGCCTCCTTGCTTTTAAATTATATCAAATAGTCCGAATCCTACTGCTTTTTTAGTTCCTATTCCGCTTTTATATAAGTAGTCTAGTAGTATGGTATTTCCTGTTAATTCAAATGTCCCAATTGAACATTCAATACTATATTCGTATACTTTTACTACTGTCTTTTTTGCTTTGATTGGCTTTATTTCAAAACCTTCTAGCAAATTTAAGTCTAGCCCTTCTTCTTTCATTTGTTCTTCAATATTTATTTTTATGTATTTGTTGAATTCTTCTGCTTTTTCAAAGGAATAGTACATGTCTTTTTGTGTTTCTCTGTTGTGGTTTCTTACAATTATAGGACTAGACATTTTTATGTTTATGCTATTGGTTTTGATTTCTTTTTCTTTTATTAGAGATATTTTAACTAATGTCATGGAATTTTGGTTTAGATGAAATTTTTTATTCTTTTGTTTTAGAAATGCATTATAGAGATGTAAGGTATATGCATAATTATAACCTGAAAATATTATGTAAAAGCCTGTGTCTGCTAGTGTAACTGTGTCTTTGTCGAATTTTGGATGGTTTAGTATTGGTGACCATGTAAATGTCTTTTTCTTTGTTTTTCCTTTGCCATATAGGTCTTCGAATAGGTTTTGATCATATTCTTGTATGCTGTGTTTTACGAAACTTATTATGCTTTTTCTGTATTGGATGTCTAGTTCTGGTTTTTCTAGGGTGAATTCTAGCTTTAATCGCATCTTTTCACCTCCTTTTTTTGGATTTAAAAATAGATTTAGAAAAGTTGATTTGATTATAGTTTTATTATTATATCATAATGTTTTATATTATGTCGTAAAAAGTCAAAAAAAGTTGAAAAAAATCATAAATTGCATGTGTATTAAATAAAAAGCCAAATCTTGTTCTTGTCATTAAGATTTGGCTTTTTTGATTATAGCATATTTGGTATTTATGGTTCTAGCAAAGTTGTAAAAAGTTTAAAATCATTTTAATACTTCAACATTTGGTGTAACTTCTTGCTTAATAGTATTCTCGAAAATGTCGACTGTTAATTTAATAACACCATAATTATCTGTAACTGCTGTTTTTTCTATATGTCCAGTGCAACATAGTTTATTAGATCTTTTTTTATATTTTTCTATCAACTCTTTATTAGGAAGATTAGAAGATCTATATACTGTTGTTACAGAATTAGCAAATATTCTTACATTATTTAGGGACTCTAGCAACAAATTCGAGCCATTTGAAGTATGGTGTGGTATTTTTAGATAGTCTATTGTATCTTTAAAGAAATTCTTGTCGTTTTCATTCCAACCTTCTTTCCATGATTCTAATGTTTCATTTTCTGTATCTCCACAAAGTAACATTTTAAAGTCTCCTATAGCAATAGCTGTAATAATACTAAGTTCATTATGGGTTGTTAAGCTCGCCCTTTTTTCTAATAGTCTTTTTGCTGGATATTTCTCAATAACTGTTGTTATTGGAGTATATGTACTAATTGCTAATGGGTATTTATAACCAGTCTGTATATTTTGATACATTATCCTTTTTTGTGGAATAATTTCTATTTTGCCTGAACACGAGATAATTCTATTAGTTTTTTGGGGATTATTCTTATTCATACTAAGATATTCCGCTATTTTTTTGACACCGTTTTTCACTGCTGTATCATAGTCTTCTGTATTTTGTAAAAGATTATGAGGATATATTATATAAGTTTTTGGTCCTACTTTTTCTAATATTTTTTCAAGTCCAGTGCAATGGTCTGCATCAGGATGGGTCAAGCAAATAAAATCTACAATTTCAATATTTTTCTCTTTTAATATCTCTAATGTCTTGTTTGTAAGCTTATTTTCAAAACAATCTATAACCCCTGAAAATAAGACATTTCCATCTCCTATGATAAAAAATACTATACTTTCTCCCATTGGTTCATATCCAATAGTATATATTTCTACAATTAAACTTTCTTTCACTATATGTATTGGTTCTTCATTATTATATTTGTCTATATTGCTTATCCTCTTTTCTATTTTTATATGAAATTATTTTTCCAAAAGTATTATAAGATTCAGATACTGAAAATTTGCTATTACAAATAAATTTATCTTTAGGTTTTGTATTGTATAAATTAGATTTAAACTCTACTTTACTCATATTTTATTAGCACCTCGTCTTGATAATTTTCTTTTTTTAATTTTTCTAAGAATTCAATTTTTAAAGCTGATTTATATACTTTAAACACTTCTTCATTAATCTTTTCTAGACAAATTTCATTATTTTTAACAATATCATCATAAACATCAATATCAACAATAACTTGATATGCAGTCTGTTGTTTTCCATTTTCGTCTGCTAAAATACCTTGCGATATATTACATAGTTCATTTACTTTGTATTCTCCCATCATGAATCTTTCTAATGTTTGTTTTGCTAATAATGATTCTTTATCTTCTAATAATGCATGAAGGCTAAATAAATTTGTTTCAAAATATTCATTAATCTTATTAATATCCTTTAATATGTACATATTAATTTTTCTAATACCAATCCTCTTTATTTCTAAGCCTTTTCTAATATTTTTTATTTTTTCTACAACTTTGGAAAATTCTTCTATTAAATTATTAAAATATATAAATTTTTCATAATTGACTGTCATAGTTGCAAAATTTCTCGTAATATCTATTACTATATTATTTTCATCTTTTACAAATGAGAAAAATTCTTCTTTATCGCTATTGTCTACTCTTACCACATTATTATTGTCACTTGTCTTATTTATGGTATTTAAATCAACTTTAAATTCTGCTAAAGTGCTAGACTTCATTTTATAGTCATTATCTATTAAATAACTATAACTATTTTGTACAATGTTTTCCATGTCTTTTTCAAATAAATAATCATAATCTATTCTAATTATCATTTGTTTTAAGAAATTACTTTTTAAGTCTTTTCTTTTAAACTGTTCTTTATCAACCATTCATTTATTCCCTTCTATATTTTAGTAAACATCATTCTATCATGCTTTTTTATTTTTGGCAATATTTTATTTGGTTTATTGTTTGACAAAATATGATATTTTTCAACATTTATTGTTATATAAATAAAAGGTGAAAGCGAAATCTCATTATTGTTAGTAAGATTTAGCTTTTCTATTATTATATAATATTTAGTTTTTGTTTTGTAGAGAAGTTGAAAAAAGTTTAAATTTTCAAATATAGCTTTTCTGTTTTAGCAACTACTGCATCCCAGTCACAGATTTCTAATATATGCTTCTGTATTTCATTTCTAGATATCTCTATTTTTTTATTAATAATTTCTTCAATTTTCTGTTTAAGCTCGTTTATATTGCCTGCTTCAAATGGTATTGCATTGTCTCCTACTACTTCCATGTTTTCTGGTATATTACTCACTATACACATTTTTCCATAGCTCATTGCCTCAAGTAGACTTAGTGGCATCCCTTCTATATCGCTTGGCAAGCAATATGCTAGGCAGTTACTAAATAGTTCTTCTAGTTCTTGTCCTTGAACAAATCCTGTCATTATTACTCTATTATCTTCTGAAGCTTTTTTCCTTATTTCTTGTAAATATTCGTTTGTATGGCTGGCTCCTCCAGCTATTACTAATTTTTTTGTAGTATCTATTTCTTTAAAAGCCTCTAATAGGTAGTGTATTCCCTTTTCTGGTACAATTCTTCCTAAATATAATATATAACTATCTTTTTCTAGATTGTATCTTTTCTTTATTATTTCTGGTTTCTTATATTCTGGTTTTTCTATTCCATTAGGTATAAATTCGGTTTCTCTTTTATATTCTTTTATGAAATATTCTTGCATATTTTTTGAAAGTACTATAATTTTGTCTGCATATTTTGCTGATATTTTTTCTCCGAATTTTAAATATCTTTTTGCAAATCCTCCCCATTTTGCTCTTTGCCAGTCTAGTCCATGTATGGTTACTACTGTTCTAATTCTAAAGAAATGTGGTAACCAAAGCATTGCTGCTGGTCCCTCTGCATGATAGTGTATTACATCATATTTTCTAAATAAGGCTTTTATTGTAGCAAAAAAAGAGTATACTAAAGCTTCCAACCCTTTCTTCCTTAAAGTTGGAATTGTTTTTATTTTTACACCTTTGTATTCAGTTAGTTTTTGTTTATCTTTGTCTGCGTTCGCATCTTGGATGTTGTTTCCTTTGCGGTTATATACATCAACTATATGTCCTTTTTTGACTAATCTTGTAGATAATTCTTCAACAACAACCTCAACGCCACCTTCTCTAGATGGGATGCGCTTATGCCCTATCATGGCAATTTTCATTGTTCTTGCATCTTCCTTTGCTTAATATTTCTATACGTAAATATTATATATTAGAAGAATCGATTAGTCAATAATTTTGTCTAATTTGGCCGAATCTCTCTATCTGTCATCATTTTCCATTTTTATTTCTTCCTTATTTCCATTTTGCATTATTCCTTATAACTCTAGCAGGTACTCCTACTGCAATAGAATTAGCTGGTATATCTTTTGTCACAATTGATCCAGCACCAATTATTGCTCCTTCACCTATATTTACCCCTTTCATTATAATTGCTCTTGTTCCTATCCAAACATGATTTCCTATAACTACATTTGCTTCTTTTTTATGATTTCCATCGATTATTTCATGTGCATCAGTATCTCTAATTATAACATCTCTTGCAATAGCTACATCTTCACCAATTTTTATACTTTTTGCACATACAATTTGTACAAAACCATTGAAATATCCACTTCCTAATTCCAGTTTTGCATTGTCGAACACCCTAATGTCTGAACCAAAACCAACTCCAAAACGTCCATTTACCTTTAACTCACTTCTTTTACCTAGACTTATTCTAGTTTCTTGTTTAGATTTTGGATTTTCTTTATTTCCTATTGTTATTCTTCCATTTCCAGTGATAACTGCTGTCTTGTTAATATTTACCTTTGAATATTTTTTAAATACAATTCTTTTATTACCATATAAAATATTATTTACTATACTTATATCCATTTTTCTATTATTCCTTCAATTTTCTATACAATTTACTTGTTTTTATAAATATCTTTATTCTTTCTTTAATTCCTGGTTTTTTAAAAAACTTTTCACATAATTCTTTATAAGTCATATTGTCTATGTTCTCAAACACAAGTTCCCTTGATTTTGTTCTATCTGGTGATTTGTAAGTACAAATGTTATCCTCAAATACATCTCTCGATTCTATGTTTTCACAAACTATATTATTCTTTATTTTTTCAAATAGCTCCTGTCCTTTATTAGAATTTATTAATACCATCGATGTTCCCATATCATTATCCAATTTCTTATTTATTTTTTCTATTCCCCAGAAATCTGCTAATGTAATATCTCCTTTTCTTGGAAATCCTTTAAATCTACATTCGTAACATGCTGGTCTCATGAATGCTGTATATTTCAAATATCCTACCATAAAAGAATCTACATATCTATTACCAATATATACTTTTCCATTTTCAAATTCTATTCTTGTTGAGAAATTATGCCAGCCATGAATTTTGTTCTTAAATTTGACTTTTTTTACTTTAGACCTATACTTATCTTCTAAATTATTTATGTACATTGTAAAAATTTTAGGAGAATTCATTCCTCTACATATAAAGTCACATGTATATAAGTTGTCATACCCTTTTTTCAAATAATTGTAAAGCCCTGCAACCTGACAAGGACTACCGCAAAACAATATTTTATTTTTATCATCCAGTTTTGATTTTATTTGTCGATATATATTATTTATATCACTCTGTAAATATTTGGAGCTTCTAATATTTTCTAATTCCAATTTATTTTTTGTTAATATATGTTCTACTCTCCACTCTTTATTATATACCGCACCACATACATATCCATTTTCATCAAATACTTGATTAGCAAGTTCAGAAAATATTCCACCAGATGTGCTATCCAACCTTATATGTTGATTCTGTGTCCATGCAGCATAAACCTTTGGTACACTAAAATTATTCCTAATCGTTTCATTAATCATTGGGCATATTTTTTCGCATAATCCACATTTTATGCACTTTTTTTCATTAATTTGGGGATATTTGAAACCTTCTTCATCTTCGTGCATTTCTATTGCATCTTTAGGGCATACATTATAACATGCATTACATCCCATGCACTCTTCCTTTCTATCTATATTAACCACTCTCTACACCAACTTTCTAATAATACTTAGCATTCTATATAGTACCACATTTTTTCCTATATAATATTTCGTCTTATTTATGATTGTCAATTTTTCTTTATATGCTTTTGTTGTAAGTGATATTTTCTCATATGGGATTTTATTCTTTTTATAGTATTTTTTTATTAAATTATCTATTCTTCCATCCCACAAATAATCTATTGTTTGTTTACTTAGATTATTTTTATAATATTCTACTGTTTCTTTTATTCCATCTTCGAATTTTATTTTAGCATCAAATTCTGGTACTACAGATTTTATTTTTGAATTGTCAAATTCTCTATCTATTCCTTTATCACTTCTTAATACCCCCTTATATTCGGGCATTTTTTCTATTATATATTCACTAGGAATCTCCACTATAATTGCTTTCTTATTTAAAGCATTCTCTATGCACTGTGTTGCCTCTTTCCATGTTAATGTGTTATCACTGGTAATATGAAATGCTTGTCCATATGCTTCTTCTTTTAAAAACAATCCTACTATTCCTACTGCAAAATCTTTTGTCTGTGTCAATGTGCAAGTTGCTTTACCTCCATCCCATAATACTATTGGTTTATTATTTAATATTCTATTTGCTAATGTCCAATTTTGAAAAGGTATTATAGCATATGGAATCCTCTTTTCACTATATGTAACATATGGTCTTATTATTGTATATTTTTGCTCACATTCTTTATAATTCTTTCTTAAGGTTTCTTCACATTTAATTTTATCTAAAGAGTACTCCCATTCTACATTATTAGCTTCTGTAGTTTCAGTTATCTTTTCTCCTTTTTTTGTCTTTCTATATACAGTTGCAGAAGAGATAAATATATATTGACTACAATTATTATTAAATATTTGTAACTTGCTTCTTAGTTGTGATTCTGTATACGACAAAAAGTCTATCACAACGTCAAAATACATTCCGCTTACTTTTTTCTTAACTTCCTCACTTTTATTTATATCTACGATTATAAATTTCACATTTTGCTCTAATTCTTTATTGTTATGACCTCTATTGATTATATAAACTTCATGTCCTTTTTTTATACACAATTTAACTATGTCTGTACTAAGTATTCCTGTTCCTCCAATAAATAAAATTTTCATCTAAATTTAACCTTTCTATATAAATTATAAAATGCCTTATTTTTTAGCATCCAATATCTTAAATTCTTTTTATAATTTGTATATACATCTTTTTCATGTTTTAATATGTCCACAATATATTCATATTTATCATATTGCAAACCTGCCCTTATTCTTCTTCTGTCATATAGTAACTCTATTTCTTCTTGATATTTCTTCCATATTTTCATAGGATTCAAAACATTATATAAAATATCTATATGACTTTCAATTTTCTTTAGCTCTTCTTCAAAAGTATTTACTTTAATTTTAGAATGACTATTCTCTATTATATTATAATTATAAACTATATTATCTACAAATCCACATTTTTGTTCATATAAAATAGGTAACAACAATTGCCAATTTTGTCCTGCTCTTGTACAATAAATACTTCTTCCATTTATCTTTTGGTCAAAATCCTTCATCCTTACCATAAATGTCCCTGGAAAACAATATGCATTTTTTGCAAACATATAATTTTCAAATATATATTCACTTTCACTTTTCTTTGGCTTACCTATTCTAACAGTCTTATTATCCTTTAATATTCTAACCTTTCCTCTTACTATATTATAATCCTGATGTTTTTTTAGAAAATCTACTAATTTTTCAATTCCATTATATTCTAAACAATCATCACAATCCATCCAATATAGAAATTCTCCATTAACATTAGGTAATGCTGTATTTATAGCTGATGCCTGTCCTAAATTTTCTTGCTTAAAATGTTTATATATAATTCTATTTTCTTTCATTTCTTTTTCATATTGCACTAATACTTCCTCTGTCTTATCTGTTGATCCGTCATTGACAACAATTAGTTCTATATGCTTATATGTTTGATTTATTATAGACATGAAATACTTATTTAAAAACTGTTCACCATTATAGCATGGTGTTATTATTGTTACTAGTTCTTTCTCCATTTGTTCTTCCACCTTTTAATTTATTTAATACTTTATTTAATATATTTTTTAATACATCTTTTAAATAATTAAATTCTTTATATTTTCTAAATATTATATATATTAAAATACTATATACTAATATAGCTACTATTAAACTTAATACAAATCCATATATACCTTCTATTTTAATAAATGAATCTATAGCATATATTATCATTGCAATTGCTATAAATACTACTAAATATGGTATATTATATTTTAATATATATTTATAATACTTTTCTATAAAAATATTTTTAAATAAAATATAACTTCTATAATAATTTGGTAATATACTACTTATTATTGTTCCTAGTATAACTCCCGCTAATCCCATATAGTATGTTAATATTATAGATACTACTATATTTATAATTGATTGCGCAATAGGTACCCATTTGTCTTCATTATATAATCCTGCTGCATTTCTTGCCATTGCTGATGTTACTCTTAATCCCGTAAAGAAAAAGCTAAATGATATTAGCATAACTACTAATTGTTCTAGCATAAATTTACTTCCAAGCCATATATTTATAAATCTACTTGCAACTGCTAAAAATATTATACCACAAAAACTATGCAT
Organism: Clostridia bacterium; assembly: GCA_022791835.1. Classification (GTDB taxonomy): domain Bacteria; phylum Bacillota; class Clostridia; order TANB77; family CAG-508; genus JAAWPK01. The sequence goes on from JAAVZW010000027.1 coordinate 62,072, forward strand.
AATGAATGACATGAAGTCAATTTTTTTAAATATTTCTAAATTTTTAGATTTATCTTCATTTACCAAAAGATTTCCAAAGCTAGCAGTAATATTATTATATATCATTGTTATAACAGAATTTATCATCGTTATAATTAAGTTGTAATTAGAGTAAAATCCTACTGTTGCTACATCTATCATTCTGCTTATTATAATATTATCTGTTCCATAAATGCAATACTCTCCTATTTTATGAAACATCATTGCTTTCACGTTCTTTTTTATAGTTTTTAATGTTCCATCTTCTAATTTTTGTTTGCTTTTGAAATTAATTTCTTTATACTCTTTAGTTATATATATATTAGTTGCAATTTTCTGTGCTATTTGAACAAAAAACTGTGTAATTAAATAAGCAATAAAATTTTTAAAAATTAGTAGTACTATTATTTGTAATGTATTTAATAATGTTGTAAATATAATATTAATTTTAGTTAATTTATATGCTTTTTGATCAGCAGTTATTAATATCTCTTTATATGCCGTATAATATGTAGAAACAGTGTTAATTAGGTACAATATATATATTATATTAAGTTGTGGTATTGAATTATATTCCTTTATCATTTTATCAAGAAAGAAGTATAGTACTACACCAAACACTAGTACAATAATTCCTATTATCTCATAAACTTTTTTAAAAAAAGTCATTATAGCACTTACTTTGCTATTATCTCCTTCTACTAATGGTTTATATAATCCAAAACTTATGGCAGAACTTATTCCTAATTCAGCTAATGATAACATAGATAATACATTTGTTAATAAACCATTAACACCTAAATATGTTTCTCCTAAAATTTTTATAAAAATTGTCCTTGTTATAAATCCTAGTATATTTTTTATCATATACACTACAAAATTAGAACTAACATTAAATAGTGAATTCTTTGTTCTGCTTGTCTCTTGCATTTTTCCTCCTATAATAGTCTTTTTTCATTATACTATCTATATAATATTTTTGTCAATTGTAATCTCATATATCACTTATATCAAACTATTCAAATATTTTTTTTAAAAATTCTTTTGACCTTTCTCTTTCTTTTTCTAAAATCTCTTTTGAATTTATATAGTTACAATTAAAGATTTCTTCATTATCTACTATTTTATCTATTTTTCTTCTTTCTTGTCCAAACATTTTTAGTAATGTATCTAACCTTGAATTCATACTTTTTACATCTTTTTGTTTACGATCAAAAACAAAAAACGGCTTATTAAATATAATAGAAAATACACAGGCATGAAACGAATCTGTATAGATTAGCTCTGCATTATTAAATAAATAAACAAATTCATTTGGGTTAAATGTATAGTATTTTCTTTGTTTTATATTTGTTATATCTATTAACTCTAATTTATATTTTCTTGCTATGTCTTTTATTTCGTCTATATATTCATTTTCTCCTAAGAAATATAGCAATATATACTTTTTTACTTCAAAATGTTTGGGTTTTATTTCTATATTTTGCCATTCTTTTCTACTCATTAGCAATGTTGGATCTACAAGTACTTCTGCCTCTCTATTTGTTAATTCTTTAATAATTTCTCTTCCTCTTTCTTCTCTTGTTGATAAGTATTTAATATTATTTATGCCATTCTTTACTGTTTGTTTATACTTTTCTTCTATTATTGATACTCCAAAGCTTGCTGCATATGAAATTGATTGTTCATATTTAGCATATGGTAAAAAGTACTTTTCCAGTTCTTTCATATAGGTATAATTCCAAACTTGGTCACTTCCTACAATAAAATAATCATATTGATTTTTAGCTACACCCAATTCTTTATCGTTTTTTCCCTTTTGACTAATATATTTTTCATTGAATTTTTTAAATCTAATTTCTTTAATTCTTTTAGTATGCCATGTTGGCAAGAAGAATTTTATAAAATTCTTTACTACAGTCTTTATTCTTTCCATTTTTTTTTGTTTAAAGTAAATAGTTTCACATTCAAATCCAAATCTTTTTATAAATTCTTGTAAAGCATAGTTTTGAAGTCTATTACCATAATTATTTGTATCATTAATAGTTACTATCGCAATCTTTTTCATTTTATTCCTGCCTCCTTATTAACTAACTATTTTAATTTTATAATAATTCTTAATATTGAATATTGCTTTATTTTCAACAATAATAAAACTATCATATCATATATTGGCATACATCTCAACTTAATATTATCAAATTCTTTTATCTGTGTTATTTGTTTGCACAATTCTTCGAACTCACTTTTAGTTGCTTTATTGTTTATAGCATTATTTAATGCTGTTTTAGAGCTTTTCATGTATAATTGTGTTATTTGTTTTGAATATTCATTATTAGATTTTGGATAAATACTTTGCCCGCTTTTAAATACTTCATACATCTCTTTCCAAACATCATCTCTTTTCTTTCTTGATAATGATTCTTCTCTACTTATATTATTAAAATAAAGTGCTTCATTAATAAATTGCAAGTTTTCTATTTTAGAAATATACTCATAAACAAAGCAAGTATCTTCACCATATTCTATTTGTTCATTAAATCTAATATTATTTTTGTCTATAATATTTTTATCAAACAACTTTAAATATGGTACAGAATAAAAATTTATTTCGTTTTTTCTAGTTAAATCTTTTAGTATATCTTTTTTATCCATATATTTACTATTCTTTACCATATATTGTTTTTTTCCCTTATCACTGACTGTAAAATATCCACTTATCACTAAATCTAGCTTCTCATATGTCATTAATCGTTCAATATAATTGTTAGCAATATAATCATCACTGTCTACAAATATTATTTTTTTACCTGTAGACTCTTTTAATCCAAAATTTCTGCTCTGCGAAACTCCTCCGTTTTTTTTATGTATTACTTTTATTCTATTATCAATTTTCATATATTCATCACAAATACTTGCACTATTATCAGTCGATCCATCGTCTATTAGTATGATTTCTAATTTTTCATATGTTTGATTAACTATGCTATCTACGCATCTTTTTAAATCTCTTTCATTATTATATATTGGAACTATAACAGATACTAATTTTTCCATTATTCACTCCTCTAATTTTCATTTTACTATTTATAAAAAACTCTATTAATTCTTTTTAGTAATCCATGGAATCTTACCTTAAAATATTGTAAATTGAATTTGTTTTTTTTAATTTTTGAAAAATTATCTTTATTAATTTCTTCAAACTCAATTTCTTCAAATTGATTTGGTATTATCTTATATCTCTCTATATTTAAGTTATTTAGTTTTATTTGCATTTTTCTCAATTGTAAATGAATATACATATATTCATTTTTGATTATTTGTCCATTCTTGTATATATATCTATAAATCTCCCCATTGTCCCATACAAAAAATGCATTTTCTTTCTTATTTATTATGTACTTCATTTTTGAGAAATCATAATTTGTTAATTTAAAATATGCAGATTTTGTATAGATATTAGCTTCATATTCTTTATTTAAAGTTGGAAAATTATAAATATCATAAATATCATTAATACTTCCTTTATATTGTTCATCAAAAGCACAAATTTCTTTGCTTTTAAACACCTCTTCATATCTATTTTTTCCATGTAATTCTAACATAAATCTTCTATTATTTTCTATATTATTTTTATATAATGTACAATGTCCTAGAAAAAATACTTTATCATATTTATCTATATCTATGTTTTCTATATATTTTGACAAGTTACCAAATATTAGGTCTGTATCACAATGCCCCCAAAAATCATAGTCTTTAATATAATCTTCAAAAATATATCCATAAGCTGGTTTATAGTCACATAATTTGTAGCCTCTATCTAAGCTAATTTCAAATCCTAATTTTCTTTCAATAATACTTTTCAGTTCTTTCATTTCCATATAATTCACTAATACATTATTAGGATATTGAAAATCTCTTTTATCATCTGTAAATATTATCCATGTGTATTTTTGATTTCTTTCACATGAATTTAAAAACAACTGAAAATAATTATTAAATTGTCCAAAATACGGAATAATAAATACTACTTTTTTCATAACCATTTTCCTCTTATATAACATTATCTTCTAGTTTGTATACATTTAAGCAATGTTTGACAAACTCTTCATATCCGTCAAAATATGGCTTAGTTTTTAAAAACTGCTCCTTTGTAATATTAAAGTTACCAGTCAACTGCATTTTGTCTAAAAATACTTTTGATAATTTATTATCTTCTCTTTTTTCAAAAATCCAAAAGAATTCATCAAACAATTCTTTTTCGGGAAGTTTTGTATATTTTTTATAATACTCTAAAAACATTTCTTCTGCATCTCTTAAATACTTTTCTTCTCTCTTTTTTGTATATTTTTTTATATCTGAAATAATTCTAGCAGGATTTCCTGCTACAACTGAATTTGATGGTATATCTTTATTTACAACTGAATTAGCTCCTATTATGACATTATTGCCTATTGTTACACCTTGCATTATAATTGAATTCATTCCTATGAACACATTATTACCTATTTGAACTTTTCTTCTACTACCTATTACTCTTCCATCTAATTTTTTAATAACGCTCCAAGAATAATCATGTGTAATAATAACTACACCTCTAGTTATTTCTACATTATCTCCAATTTTTACTAACCATGGTTTTTGGGTATCTACATAATTTGTATTCGGCTCATAAAAGGTTACATTATTACCTATTTCTATTCCTTTTTTTCTAAGATATTTTATATAGCTTTTTGTAGAACTTTTATAACCATATATCAATTTCTTATATAATTTTTTTAAAATCCTGCTAATCATTATTACACCTTTTTTACCTTTCTAAGTAATTTGAAAGTTAAATTATATAAATTAATTGTCCTAACAAAAAGATATGCTTGTACTTTTTTTATAAAACTCCATTCACTATAATTAAGTATATCATTAAGATACTTCCTTACCTCATTTTGAAATTGTTTTATCTGACTTCTATTACATTTCCCTTTACTTTTCAATACCATATTATAAACTGTCATATTTGCTGATGCATATGCTGCTTTAACGCACGTCTCCAATTTAGGATATTTCTGTTCTACATATTTCATTTGTTGATATGCCGCTTCTATAAAATCAAAGTTGATTTTTTTATTTTTAGAAATACTCCCCACCCTTTGCACATAATAGTACAGAGGTTTAGAATGATATACAATATTTGTAGCTTTATCTAGTAATAAATACATTATGTAATAATCTTCGCTCAATTTATCTACTGGAAACCTTATGTCTTCAAATAATCTTTTATCATAAATTTTAGCCCATGCAGACATATCAAAATATTTGAAATTGTTTAATTCAAATATAGCATTTTCCGAATTCATAACCAAATCTGTGATTTTATCATCATATCTTATATATTTTTTTTCGTTTTCAAATACATAATATCTATTACATATTGCTATCTCAGCTTTATAATTATTTATAATGTTTAGTAAAGTCTCTATCATATTTGTATCAATATAATCATCGCTATCAATGAAACTTATATACTTACCTTTTGCTATATCAATACCAGCATTTCTTGCTGAAGATAATCCTCCATTTTTTTTATGTATTACTCTTACCCTATTGTCTTTTTGTCCCCATTTGTCACATTTTTCACCTGACAAATCAGTTGAACCATCGTCTATTAGAATAATTTCTATATTTGAGTATGTTTGGCTAGTTATTGTTTCTAGGCATTTATCTAAATATTTTTCTACATTGTAAACTGGAACTATTAAACTAATTAAATCATTCATTAATATATCTCCTAGCTTTTTTGTTCAATTATTTTTCTTCCTTTAATAAAAATAATCTTTTGAATTTTTGCTTTTTTATTCCTATTTCTATATTTTCATCATTACATTTACTTGAAGAAATTACTGAAATTGTAATTAATGATATTATCCATCCTAATGACCACGGAAGACTTGAAGCAGTTAGCATATTAGCAAATGCATATGTCATTATTAGAATTGAATATATTTTTTTATCAGCAATTTTATAAAAACTCAAAGTAAAAACAAATAGTGCTAAGATATTTAGTTCTAAATAAATTTGTACTAAATCCATCTCTAAATATCTGCCAATTACTAACATACTAGTGCCATATCCATAGGTCAAATATCCTTTATGTTCCCATAATGATAATATGTAATCTCTTCCTGTTGTCAATTTATATACATCTATATTTGTAAAAATATACCCTTGCATAAATTTTGTGTATATAATTGTAGAAATTGTAAAAAATATTGCGAATCCCCATACAAATTTAGCAGAAATTTCTCCTCTATAATCAACTATTTTTTCTAATATAATTATAGCTATTGCAAATACCATTCCTAGTCTTTTAAATGCTAGTATTGTAAAAATAAATGCAATCAATTTATATGCTTTAAGTTCTTTGTTATCAATATCTTTATTTTTAATATTAGAGAAATAATAAAAAAATAAAAATAAGTGTAAAAATGGTTCTGCACATAATGAACTTTCAGTGAAACTACTTGAACTAAAAATTTTAATATTCATCCATTTTGATATGTTGAAAAACTCCATTAAATTGTGATTTGGCTCACAAAAGTATATTACTATTACTGCTATCAAAGTTAATTTCATAAGGTTTATTATTTCTTTTATGGAAAATATATTTATAAAACAAAATGCATACATTGCTGGCATTAACATTAAGCCTATTTGTACCACTGTTCTAAAGTCCATCGAATGTTTTGATTCTATTGCTTTAACTATTGATAATATTAAGAATATAAAACTTACACCTAGAATATATAATAATTTTTTTCCATAAATATGCTTTATTCTTTTGCTTTGATCCTTAACTTTATGTATTTTTATAGCAAGTGTTATTATTCCGAACCACAATCATTAAAGCAAGAAAGAAGTATCTACTTCTAGAAATAGGATGCCCCATATTATATAAAGTTAAAGTTGTGAGATATATTATTATATATATTAAATATAATACTCCATTTATAAGTTTATCTTTACTAAAACTCGTTGCCATTCCCTCCCTCTTTCTCCATTTTACTTATTATTCTACATAGCACCTTCTTTCTTAAATACAGAAAGCACTGTTTTAAATACTATCTTTATATCATACCAAAGATTTCTATTATTATAATACTCTAAGTCTAACTGTAATCTCTCTTTAAAAGTATTTTGGTTTCTACCAGACACTTGCCAAAGTCCTGTTATACCTGGTTTGCATTTAATAATATAGTGATAATATTCTCCCATATCCTTCTTTTCCCTGTTCAAGTATGGTCGAGGCCCTACTAGGCTCATTTCTCCTTTTAGCACATTTATGAATTGTGGGAATTCATCTAAGCTTGTCTTCCTTAAGAATTTTCCTATTTTTGTTATTCTATCGTCATTTTCTACTTTTCTATAATTTAAGTATTTTTCTCTGAATTCTTTGTCTGTTTTTAATTTTTTCATTAGAATTTTGTCTGCATCTACTACCATTGTTCTAAATTTATACAATCTAAATAGTTTACCATTTTCTCCGATTCTTTTTTGTACAAAAAATATAGGTCCTTGATCTTTTGATATTTTATTTGCAATAAACACAACTATAATAATTGGGCAAAGTATAACCAGCCCTATGATTGATGCAAGTATATCTATACATCTTTTACCTACTTTATATCCATTTATACTATTTTTTTCTTGAATTCTAATGTTCATATTTATATTATTTACATTTTCTCCGTTTATCATATTCTCTCCTAAAACATATAGCTTATGTCTTACTTTTGTGTTTTAAATCTTTTCTGTCCGTAGTATATTTTCTTATGATAAATAATATCATAAAGCGACAAAAAGTGCAAGACATTTGTTTAAATTTGTCTTAGCACTCTTTTATTTTTCGTTTGTTTTTGTATTTATATATTCTATTATTAGTAGTTTGAGCAATTTTTGATATATCATACATTAATTATTTTACAATATTTTACTTCTCATATTTAAAAATCATTTAAAAAGTTGCAGAAAATCCTTATTTTTTCTTTCTATATTAAAATCCTGGTTCTTTGTTTTAAATAATTTCTTATTTGTTCTAAAAATCTGTCATAAGCCAATCTAATAGATTAAGTTTCTTTATTCCTTCAAAATCTGCATCTAAGTCTTCATCCATTGTTAATATAAATTTTGGATAATTATCATTTATTTTTCTTAGCGATTGTAATTCTCTTTCTAATGTTTTTTCTTCTCTAACTGTTAAGGCAACTTGATAGTATATTGTATTTTCCGAATTTCTAGCCACAAAATCTATCTCCATATCATCTAATTTTCCTATATATACCTTATATCCTCTACGTAGCAGTTCAAGGTAAACTATATTTTCTATTATATGTCCCATGTCTCTTCCTGCATTTTGTCCGAGTATATGATATCTTAACCCTATATCTACAGCATAATATTTTTCTTGTGTTTTTAATAATTCTTTTCCCTTTATGTCATATCTATTTGCTTTATATACCATATAACTAGCTATAAGTGCTTCTACATAATTTGAAACTGTATTGTACGAATTATTCTTTGATAATCCTTCTATATTATCGCTTATCGTCTTTACACTTGTTCTGTTTCCTATGTTATCATATAAATATTTAGTAGTTCTTTCTAATACATTTTTATCAGTTATTCCTTTTCTTTGCATTACGTCTTTAAATAATATTGTGTTATATATTCCGTCTAAAAATAGTTCTATATTGTTAGGATTAGCATTGTACAATTCTATTGCTTGAGGAAACGAGCTATATCTGAGATATTTTCTAAACTTCATAGATATATCTGTTTTGTCTTCAAATGCAGACATATATTCTTTAAATGATAATGGTAGCATCTTTATTTCTATATATCTTCCTGTAAGTAGCGTTGCAAGTTCTGATGACAGTAGATATGCATTTGAACCTGTTATATATAAATCTACATCTTTATTTATAAATAGGCTGTCTACTGTTTTTTCAAATTCATATACATTTTGTATTTCATCTAAAAATATATATGTTTTTTTATTTTTTATCAATTTGCTTTTGAGATATTCGTATAGTTTTCTTCTATCTTGCAGTCCTTCATAATCTGCATTTTCAAAGTTTATAGATACTATTTGTTCTTCTTTAACTCCTGTTTCTTTTAAATAATCTTGAAAAATCTCTAGCAGTGTAGACTTTCCGCTTCTTCTAATTCCTGTTATTACTTTTATTATTTGCTTATCTTTAAAATTTCTAAGTATAGACAAATAGTCTTCTCTCTTTATTTTTTCCATAATGAATCTCCTAAATATATATTTTTATTATACCACCTATTTATATTATAGTCAAGTTTTTTCAAATTTATGAAAAAACTTTTGAATTTGTTTCGCTTTTTTCAAAATTATATATAATATTTGCTCATTAAAAATACACCTCCAACTATTAGATTTTTTGTCTAACATTTGTGGTGCACTTCAAAATATTAGTCTTTTTTATACTCTAATTTACTTATATCCTGTTTTCTTTATAATTTGGTTGCTTATTTCTTTTACTTTTGCACTTGGTTCATAGTCAGTTTGTCCAAATGCTTCTTGGTGTAGTTTTTTTACATTTGCTTCTAGATTTACTGGTACTCCATACCATCTATCTAGTGTTATTCCTTTTGTTTCGTATGGCCAACCCATACTGTCTCCTATGTTAAATGAGGCTACGCTTGGTAATAAGCTTAAGATTTCTCCTGATGATATATTTGTTCTTATTTTTGGAAGTATTGTGTCTGCTACTTTATTTAGTTGTCCTATTCCCAATGTTTTGGCTTTTGCTAATACTGCTTCTATTACTGTTCTCATTCTTTCTGTTCTTTTATAGTCTCCACCTGCTGTATATCTTATTCTTGAGTATGCTACTGCTTGTACTCCTGTTAGAGTTTGCTTTCCTGTTTTTGTTATGTGTTTTGCTGATTTTCCTGATGTTTTTATTAATTCGTCTATATATTGGTTAATGTATTGTAATTCACTTGAGTCTATATTTATGCTTACTCCACCTACTGCATCTACTATTTCTATTACTGCATCAAAGTTTACTGTTACAAATTCTGAGATATTTAAGTCTAGGTTTGTGTTTAGTGCTTTTAATGTGTTTTGTGCTCCTCCATAAGAGTATGCGTGTGTTACTTTGTCTAATCTTTCTGTTCCTTTTTCGTCTAGTAATAAATATGTGTCTCTATATACTGAAATTAGCTTTATATCTTTTGTTTTTTGATTTATACTCGCTATTATTATGCAATCACTTCTGTTTCCTACTCCATAGTCGTCTGCTCTACTGTCTATTCCAAGTAATGCTATATTTCTATATCCTGATAGGGCTTTGTTTGCTTCTTCTGATATTCCTATTTGTGTTTCGTCTATGTCTTCTTTTTGGATTTTACCTAGTTTATCTGCTACAAAGTATGTTGCTATTCCTGCAGTTATTGCTAATAGTACTAGTATTATTATAATTATAATTAGCAAAACTTTTTTCCATCTAGCTCCTGTTTTTCTCTTGCTTTCTTTTTTATATCTTTTTCCCATTAGTACCTCTTTTCTATCCCTACTTATTATTTTATAAATATTATACTAATTATTGTAAATCTTTGCAAGCCCTAATTTGTATTTCTTCACCTAGGATAGTTTTTGCAATTTCTTTAAATTCTTTACTTGGCTTACTTAGAAATATTTTTTCTGTTTGTATTTTGTTTTTTTCTTCACCTAAGATATTTTTTAAATGATTTGCAACTGTTTTGCCTGTGTTTATTAGATTTACTTCGTATCCTAGTTCTTCCCTAATTATTTCGTCATATATAGGGTAATGGGTGCAACCTAGGATTATGTTTTTTATTTTTCTAGTTTTAAATGGTTTCATGTATTCTTTTATTGCCATTCTTCCATCTTGGCTTTTGGCTTTGCCTTCTTCTGCTACATTTGCAAGCATTGGGCAGGCTTTATTTATTACTTCTATTTCTGGGATTGTTTGTTTTAAATTTTTTTCCCATGCTCCGCTTCTTATAGTGCCTTCTGTTGCAATCACACCGTATTTCTTTTATGTTCAATGCTTTTATGTATTCTATTGTTGGCTCTATAATCCCTATTATTGGCACATTATATTTTTCTTGTACTACGTCTAGTGCTTGACTTGTAGCAGTTCCGCATGCTATTACAACAAGCTTCACATTTTGAGATAATAGGAATTCTACGTTTTCTTTTGAATACTTTATAATTTCTTCTTTAGTTTTACTTCCATATGGGAAATTGAGTGTGTCTCCTAAGTATATTATATCTTGATTTGGCAATAGTTTTTTTATTTCTGCTAAAACTGTGAGTCCTCCTACTCCTGAGTCAAAAATCCCTATTGGCTTATTTTCCATTGTTTTTCACTTCTTTCTATATTTTATCCTTATATTCTATCCTATACACATCAAATTTGCCACCACATTTTCCACATCTATATTTTTTTGTAAAATTTCTGTTATATCTTTGTCTATATACTGTTTGACCACACTTTTGGCATTCGATTTTGTAGTTATATTTTCTTTCTTCTTTGTATTCTATATTACTTTGTTTATAGTCTTCTGCTTTGTTTCCTACTCTTGATATATCATAACCTAAAGCTTGATTTATTGTGTTTGCGTATTTTTTGAAAGTTTCTCCATGGTTATTACAATCTGGCATGCAATGAATTAGTTCATGGATTATTGTGTTTTTTATTATTTTGTCTTCAAGTTCCATAACCCATGGACTTATTTCTATATGATGTTTTTTATATTTCGTAAATTTGATAATTCTATGGTTTCTATTTTTTTCAATATATTTTGTGCTTTCGTCTGGTGCTTCTTGCTTGCATGCTCCATATCTTTTGTTATTTCTTTTTGAAAGTTTTATATCTATTGTTCCTATTTCTGGATTGTTTTCTATTCTTATTCCTATTTTTTCTAATTCGAAAATGGTTTCTCGGTACAATTTATCTAGTTTTTCTTCCATTTTTGTATTCCTCACATATTTCTTTCAATACACATTCTTCGCATTTTGGTTTTCTTGCATCACAAGTATTTCTACCATGCCATATTAGTAAGTGATTTATGTCTTTATAGTCTTCTTTTTCAAAGATTTTTAGTAGGTCTTGTTCTATTTTTTCTGGTTCTTTTTCCTTGCTTAGTCCTAGTTTGTTAGCTATTCTTTTGCAGTGCGTGTCTACTGCTATGCCTTGGGCATCTCCAAAGGCCTCTAGCATTACTACATTTGCACTTTTTCTACCTACTCCTGGTAATTTAACTAGTTCTTCCATGGTTTTTGGCACTTTTCCTGCATGTTTTTCTAGTATCATTTTTGCACATGCTTTTATATTTTTTGCTTTATTTTTATAAAAACCACATGGATGAATTAGTTCTTCTAGTTTCTGTAAGTCTATGTCTGCAAAATCTTTTGGTGTGCTATATTTTGCAAATATGCTCGGAGTTGTTTTGTTTACTCTTTCGTCTGTACATTGTGCTGATAGCATTACTGCGACTAGCATCTCAAATGGTGTTTCGAAGTCTAGGCTACATTTTGCATCTGGGTATTTCTTTCTTAATATTTCTACTATTTCTTTTCCTTGTTTTTTCATATGCACTCCTTTTATTGAAATTTATGCTGTTATTTCCGCCTACCTTTAGAGGTAATAGATTTATTTTTTGTAATTCCCTTGCTGTCACTCTGCTACGCTCCGCTTCATTCGCAATGGGTCACTTCCACTTAGGGAGCTTCCCTGCGCGTCCACTACAAAAAATAAATCTATTACCTCCAAACGGCTAGTTCGATGCTATATCTTTTCTCCTCATTTTTATTTCACATTTCTTATGTTTAGTTAATATAATATTCTTATAGGAGGTAAGATTTTATGTTTAGACTACTTAAGAAAACTCTAGCTGTTTGTTTGATTGGTTTTGGGTTAGGTATGTTATTTGTTTTATTACTTCCTTTATGTGGTTGGCTATTTATCATAGGCGTGGTTTTAGTTATTTTGGGCTTGATTTGGCTCTCATGTTAAGAAAGGGGTGTATTCTATGACTATTGTTGTTAAAAAAGTTCCAAAATTTTTAAGAGGAATTGTAAAGCTTATCTTTGGCATAAAGGATTAATTACATAGAAGTATAGTAAAAGAGTAGATTGTTTTCTACTCTTTAATTTTATACTCTATTTACTTTGCCTGAACGTAAGCATTTTGTACATACTTTTATTCTCTTTGTTTGACCGTTTTCCATAACTTTTACGCTTTGTAAGTTTGGTTTCCATGTTCTTGCACTTCTTTTACTGATGTGTGAACGGGCAATGCTTAGTTTATTTCCGTGGCTTATAGATTTTTCACATATTGCACACTTTGCCATTTTGTATCATTCCTTTCCCATAGATTAAGTCTATCGTTTAATAATATACCACATTTTCAAAGAAAATGCAAGCTTTTTTCAAATTTTTATGAATATTCTTTGAAATGACGCTTATACTACTAGCTATAAGAGGTGATGTTGGTGACTAATATCAATTGTTCTGCTGATTGTATCTATCAAAAGGATGGTAAGTGTGCTTATGATATAACTAGCAGTAAGGCTGTTACTTTTAATTCTAGTTGTGCTTATTTTTCTCCTAAGAAAAAGTAGATTATTCAAATACAATTTTCCCTTGTATTCGTTTCATTGTTTTTCTTGTATTTGTTTTTATCTCTCCTGACAAGATTGCATCTGTAATGCTATCTTCTACGATGTTTTGTACTGCTCTCCTTAGTGGTCTTGCACCGTAGTTTTTGTCATTTTCTTGTTTTATGATATATTCTTTTATGCTTTGGTCTATGTCTATTAGAATTCCTTGGTCTTCTAGTCTTTTTAATAGTTGTGTCAGCATTAGGTCTACTATTTGCATTAAGTCTTGGTCTTGTAATTTTTGGAATACTATTATTTCGTCTATACGGTTTATAAATTCTGGTCTAAATTCTTTTTTTACTTCTTGCATGATGTCTTTTTTTGTTTTTTCATATTCTACTTTTGGGTCTTCTTCATTTCCACCTATAAATCCGAGTTTTTTGGTGTCTGTAATCAATTTTGCTCCGACATTTGAGGTGAGTATTATCACTGTATTTTTGAAGCTTACAACCCTTCCTGTGCTGTCTGTAAGTCTACTATCTTCTAATATCTGTAATAGCATATTTAGTACATCACTATGTGCTTTTTCTATTTCATCAAATAGTATTATTGAATATGGTTTTTGTTTTACTTTTTTTGTTAGGTATCCTCCTTCATCATAGCCTACATATCCGTGGAGGTGAACCGATTAGTTTTGATGTAGAGTGTGCTTCCATGTATTCTGACATGTCTACTCTTATTATTGCATCTTCTGTGCCGAAAAGTACTTCTGCTAATGCTTTTGAGGTTTCTGTTTTTCCTACTCCTGTTGGTCCTAAGAATAGGAATGAACCTATTGGACGATTTGGGTCTTTTACTCCTACTCTACCTCTTCTTATACATTTTGCTACTGCTTCTACACCTTGGTTTTGTCCTATTACTCTTTTGTGTAGTTCTTTTTCTAGATTTCTTAATTTTTCGTTTTCATCTTGTGTGATTTTTTTGACTGGAATATTTGTCCATTTTGCGATTACTTCCGCTATGTTGTCTTCTCCTATTATAGTTATGGCTTTTGCATTTTCGTTATTCCATTTCATTCTTTCTTTTTCTAGTTTCTTTTTTTCTTTTTCTTCTCTATCTCTCAGTTCTGCGGCTCTTTCGAAGTCTTGTGTTGAGATTGCTTCGTTTTTCTCTTGCATTGTGATTTTTATTGCTTCTTCTAGTTCTTTTAGTTTGTCTGGCATTGTATATTTTATCATTCTAGCGTTTGATGCCGCTTCGTCTATTACATCGATTGCTTTGTCTGGCAAAAATCTGTCTGATATATATCTAACTGAAAAGTTTACAGCAGAAGATATTGCTTCATCTGTGATTGTAACATTATGATGTGCTTCATATCTGTCTTTTATGCCTTGTATCATTTCTATTGTGTCTTTTATGCTTGGTTCTTCTATTGTTACTGGGCTAAATCTTCTTTCTAGGGCTGTATCTTTTTCGATATATTTTCTATATTCGTCTGCTGTTGTTGCTCCTATTAGGCTGATTTCTCCTCTTGCTAGCATTGGTTTTAGGATATTTGCTGCATCGATTGCGCCTTCTGCTGAGCCTGCTCCGACTATTGTATGTATTTCATCTATGAATAGAATTACATCATTTGATTTTATGACTTCTCCTAAAGCTTTTTTGATTCTTTCTTCAAAGTCTCCTCTATATTTAGCACCTGCTACCATGCTTGATATATCTAGGTTTACTACTCTTTTGTTTCTTAGCATTTGTGGCACTTCGTCTGATACGATTTTTAGAGCTAGTCCTTCTGCTATTGCTGTTTTTCCTACTCCTGGTTCTCCGATTAAGCATGGGTTGTTTTTAGTTCTTCTTGTTAGTATTTGTATTACTCTTTCTATCTCTGCTTTTCTGCCTATAATTGGGTCTAGCATTCCTGCTTTTGCTGATTCGCACAGGTCTCTTCCGAATTGATTCAGGGTTGGTGTTCTATAAAAACTGTTTTCTTTTTCTTGGCTTTCTTTTTCTCTTAGTTGTTCTGTTTTACGTTCTTCTGCAACGCTTTCTGTTGCTATTTTTAGTATATCTTCATAGAGAGTTTTTAAGTTTGCTCCTAGATTTGTTAAAATTCTAATTGCAACACTGTCTCCTTCTTTTAAAATGCCTATTAATATATGTTCTGTACCTACGCGTTCTGAATTTAGTTTCTTTGCTTCTTCTGATGCATTTTCTAGCATTTTTTTGGTTCTTGGTGTGAAGCCTAAGATTTTTTTTGATTTTGTTTCGTTTTCTCCCATAATGTTATCTATTTGGCTTAATATGTTTTCTGAATTAATGTTTTGGCTTTCTAATACTTTTTTAGCAATTCCTACTTGTTCTTTTGCAAGTCCATATAGGATATGTTCTGTGCCAATATATGCATGTCCTAGTTTTACTGTTATGTTATTTGCATATTTTATTGCATTTTCTGCACTTTCTGTGAATTTATATGTCATATTCTTTCTCCTAAAATATTTCTTCCTTCTTTTGCCAATAATTATATCAAATCTGTCTGTAAATTCAAGTACTTCGACAAAAGTTGTTATGTTTTTTAATTTTTTTTGGTGCAATTTTCTAGTTTTTTTGATATTTCCTTTTGTTCTTCTAATGTAAGCCAAGCAAAGTATGATGAAATGAATTCTCCATATTTTGTGCTATCTTCTTCCATATGTCCACCTTCTTTCTATAAAACTTGAATACAAGCTATTCATTTAATTTTGTAGAATATAAAAATCTAATCATAATATTTACTATTATTTCTAAATTTATACTCAAGAACAATATTAACATGTTTGCTTTTATCAATAAAAGCAAAAGTTCTTAATCATAATGTAGATTATAATTAAGAACTTTATTTTTATTTTAATTTCATAGATAAAAGTTTACTTATTCCGCTTTCTTCCATAGTTATACCATAGACTGAGTTTCCTGCTTCCATTGTGCCTTTTCTATGGGTGATTACTAAGAATTGGGTATCGCTTGTAAATTTTTTTAGATAGTCTGCGAATCTATATACGTTTACGTCGTCTAGTGCTGCTTCGATTTCATCTAGTACACAGAATGGAGATGGATTTATTTTTAGCATTGCAAATAGTAAGGCTATTGCTGTGAATGCTCTTTCTCCTCCGTGATAGTAAGGTCATATTTTGTAGTTTTTTTCCTGGTGGTTGTACTATTATTTCTATTCCACATTCTAGTACATTGTTCTCGTCTTCTAGAATTAGACTTGCTCTTCCTCCTCCAAATAGCTCTTTAAAGACTTCTCCAAAATCTTTATTTATTATGGTGAACTGTGTGGTAAATTGGTCTTTCATGATTTTCATCATTTCGCCAATAACGTCTCTTAATTTGGCCATTGTATTTTCTATGTCTAGCCTTTGCTCACACATGAAATCATATCTTTTTGAGACTTCTTTGTATTCCGCAATTGCATCTATGTTCACACTTCCTAGGTCTTTTATTTTATTTCTTATTTCGTTTACTTTTTTGGTCGTGTTTGCTACGTTTTCTGGTCTTTTAAAGTCTTTTGCATTGTTTGGAGTTATTTCGTATTCTTCCCAAAGTCTATTTGTGTCTTTATCTATGTCTTCTTTTACTTTGTCTCTTTTTATGCCTATTTTTATTATTTCTTCTTTTAGTCCATCTAACACTTGCATTTTAGATGCTAATTCCGCTTCGCTTTCTTCTAGTTTTTTGTTTTTACTTAATCTTTCTTCTTTGAGTTTATTTACGTTTTCATCACTATTACTCATTTTTTCGTCTAATTCTTTGATAGCTTGCTCATATTCTAGTATTTTATTTTTTAATTCTTCATCTTCTTTTGTAATATCTTCCATTGCATTTTGCTTATTTAGAATGCTTTGTTTGTTGTTTTCAATGTCTTGGTTAACTCTTTCTACCATTTCATCTATTGAGAGTTCACTTTCATTGAAAGAAGAAACTGAGATTTTTAGGTTTGTTACATCAAAATTCAAATCGTCTATGTACTTTTGATTGTCTGAATTTAGTTTTGCAAATTCGTCTATTTCTGCTTTTAGTTTGCCCATTATTTCTTGATTTTGTTCTAGACTTGTATTCATTTCTGTCTTCTTTTGGACATTGTCTTGCTTTTCTTTTTCAATTTCTTCTATTTCTTGCTTGTTTTTATCTATTCTGTCTCTTAGTTTTTGCAAATTTTCTTCTACTGCAACAAGTTTTTGCTCGTCTGTTGCAAAGGTTATATTTATCTCTTGTAAGTTTTGTCTTAGTCCTTCTAGCTCTTCGTCGTAGAGTTCTGAGTTTGCTTCATATTTCTTTTTATTATTTGTTAGTTCTGTTATATTTGTTTCTAACATTTTTAGCTCTTTTTGTAGGTCTTCTATTTGTCCTTTTCTTCCCAAGATATTTACTGTTTTTTGAGTGTATGAACCCCCTGATATTGCTCCTGATGGGTTTATTACATCTCCTTTTAAAGTTACAATTTTGAAGGCATAGTTGTTTTGTTTTGCGAGGTCTATTGCATCTTGCATTTCTTCTACTATTACTGTTCTTCCGAGTAAACTTAGTATGATTTGTTCATATTTTTTGTCTGTTTTTATGGCATCTGATGCTATTAATATTTCGCTTTTTATACCGCTTTTACTGATTTTGTCTAATCTTTTGCCTTTTACTGAAGTAATTGGTAAGAATGATGCTCTTCCTAATTTGTTTTCTCTAAGATATTCTACTAATTTCTTTGCATCTTGCTCTGTGTTTGTTACTATATTTTGTAAGGCTGCTCCTAATGTCATTTCTATCGCTACTTGATATTTTCCTTCTACTGTAATTAAGTCGCTCAAGGCTCCTTCACTACATTTTTTTAATTCTGGTACTCTATCACATGCGAGTAATAGGGATTTTACTGTTTTTGAATAACCTTCTTTTTCTTTTTCTGTTTCTATTAAGAATTTTAATCTTGATTCTTTCATTCTGTAATCTGATTGAATCACATTTATTTTACCATCAAATTCTTTTAATGCTTTTTCTTCTTCTTCTTTTTTCTTTGAAACCTCTTCTATTTGTTCTGTAACTTTATTTTTCTTGCTTTCTATTTCATGGAATACATTTGCTATATCTTGTTTTGTTAGATTTGTACTGTCTAACTCTGATATTGCTACTTGAAGGTCATATTTAAGTGTTTTTAGCCTTTTGTCTATGTTTTCATTTGTGATATCTAATGCGTTGATTTCGTTTAGCTTTTCGTATTTTTCATCTGTGAATTTTTCTATTTGGCTTTTTTTTCCTTCAATTTCTTTCTCTTTTTCTGTTAGTTTCCCTGTGATTTCTGCAAGTTCTGTTTCTTTTTCTTTTAGTTCTTTTTCAAATTTTTCTTTATTTGCATAAAGTCTTTCTTTCTTTTCTATTTTTTGAGTTTTTTCACTTTCTAATTCTTCATTTCTTTGATTTAGTTCTTCTATTTCTTTTTCATATCTTACTCTGTTTTGTTTGTTGTTTTCTATCCTTTCTTTTGATACATTTATTCCGTGAATTTAATTTTTCTTTTTCTTGTATGTTTTGACTTCCAAAGTTTTGGATATTTTCTATTTCTGCTGTGATATTGTCTATTTCTATTTTTAGGTTTTGTTTGAGTAAGTTAAGTTTTTCTACTGTTTTGTTTTCATCATCATTTTGGTCTACTAATATTTTTTCGTCACTAATTATTTTTTCTAAGCTTTCTTTATATGTTTCTATATTGTGTATGAATAGACCTACTTCTATTTGTTTTAGTTCTTCTCTTAAGTCTAGAAATTCTTTTGCTTTCCCTGCTTGTAGTTTAAGAGGTTCTAGATTTTGTTCTATTTCTGCTAAAATATCATTTATTCTCAGTAAGTTTAACTTCGTTCTTTCTAACTTTTTCTCTGCTTCTAGTTTTCTGGCTTTATACTTGACTATTCCTGCTGCTTCTTCGAAAATGTTTCTTCTATCTTCTGATTTGTTACTAAGTATTTCGTCTATCCTACCTTGTCCTATAATTGAGTAACCATCTTTTCCTATTCCTGTATCCATGAATAATTCTATTATGTCTTTTAATCTACATGGTGTTTTGTTAATGAAATATTGTGATTCTCCACTTCTATATAGCTTTCTTGTTACTGTTACTTCTGTAAATTCTACTGGCAATTTATTATCTTGGTTATCAAATATTAGGGAAACTTCTGCAAATCCAAGTGATTTTCTTGCTTGTGTACCTGAAAATATGACGTCTTCTGATTTAGCACCTCTAAGAGATTTCATACTTTGTTCTCCTAGCACCCAACGTATTGCATCTGATATATTACTTTTTCCAGAACCATTTGGTCCAATTACTGTAGTTATTCCTGGCATAAATTCTAGTACTGTCTTGTCCGCAAAGGATTTAAACCCTTGCATTTCTAGCTTTTTTAGATACATTGTTTTCCCCTCTCTTTTGCATGTGGGTTTATTATATCACAATGCGAAATTTCGTGCAATAGGGGTTTTTTTGTATTTTATCCTTGTATGAATTATCTATAGTGCATCACTAATCATGGTTTATTTTTTAATTTCTCATTTTAATTTGATTTTTATTTATAATTAAACTTAAATGCTTTAGTGCAAATTCCCCATCCTTGTGACACTTGTTCCTCAATCATGTTCCGAGCTATGTCCGTGTTCGCATTCAATTCGTCCAGTGCAAGCCTGTCCAGCAGATCCATAAGTACTTCCGCATCCACCATTGCATCTATATACATTTTTTCCGCATATCTCTAATGTCGGTCCACGGGATTCACAACTCTTGCAAGCCACTGTATGCGCAAGCTCATGTCCGTGCAGTGCATAGTTTTTTAGCAGAGTAGACATTTGACGTTGAAATATGACAAAATGCACAGATACCTTGGAGTGGCCCAGTGAATAATTTACAATAAACGCCCGCTCCGCAGATCTGTCTTGTAGAAGTTCCCCCGACAGGCTTTACCGCCCAGGGCAGTTTGTTCTCACTCGAGAATTTGAACCATATGCTTTCTCTCCATACAGTTTACCGTGAGTTAGTTTCTGTGGCTCGTACTTTTATGTAATAATACGTATATTCTGCTAATTCATTTGCTGTTAATGTTACCGTTGTTCCTGATGTTACTGAGCTACTTGTTGTTTTTTGTGTCCAGTTTGAGTTGTCTGTGCTTACATACATTGTGTATGTAAGTGCATCGTTTTGGGCATCTGTTGCTCTTGCTTTTATTGTAATTGAACTTGTTGTTTTACTTACATATGTTACTTCTTGTACTTCTGGCGCTGTGTTTGTATTTACTGTTATTTTGTTGCTTACCTTTGTCCAACCTGCATTGTCATTTGCTATTACCCTTAGGTCATATGTTTTTCCTGTTGTTATCATTGAACTAGGGTAAGTATAATTTGCTCCTGTGGTTGTTGCTGTTTTCCATTGGTTATCTGCATCATTTGTTGATGTTTCTTTGTATTGATATGTATAGTTTTTTATTCCTGATGTTGCATCTTGTGCATTTGCTATTACTGTTATTGTATTTGATGTTTTGCTTTGGAATGTTATGTTTGAACTGCTTGGTGGTATAATATCCCTTGTAAAAGCTGGCTTAGTTGTTGTATCACTCCTATTTCCATTTGCATCTTCGCTCCATGCACTTATTGTATATGTGCCGTCTGCTGTTATTGTAAAACTTCCACTCGTTCCTGTGATTGTTCTTTCACTTCCTGCTCCTGTTACTTTTATCTTATTTACTCTTGTCTTTGTGCTATCTGATGTATCTCTTACTGATACTGTTACATCTCCTATATAATATCCATTTCTTGTTGCTCCACTTATTTGTATATCTGGTGCCTTTAGTTCTCCTTTTGTTGTCACTGGAGTATTTATACTTGTTGCACTATTACTTGCATTATCATATACTATCACTTTCACATTATTTACACTATTTGGACTTAAATTATTTGGTGTCCATGTTCCTTGATTACTTGTTTCTATCTTTGTATCATTTATATAATACTCATAATACGCTATTCCAGATGTCACATCACCAGCTGATACTGTTAGCT
>JAAVZW010000028.1 GCA_022791835.1 Clostridia bacterium
CTTAAAGCGTCTCGCACTTTCCGGTAAAGAGGTAATATATTTATTTTTTAGTGCCGACGCGCAGGGAAGCTCCCCGAGTGGGAGAGACCCATTGCGAATGAAGCGGAGCGCAGCGGAGTGACAGCAAGGAGGCACTAAAAAATAAATATATTACCTCTTTACCTTCCCGCACCCAAACGCCCAGCACTCCCCTTATGGCAAGAAACAAAAATAGCCAAAGTCAAAACCAAACAAAACCAAAACTATTCTTATTTCCTCCCATAAAGACATTCTTCAAATTATCTTGTTAGGATAATAATATCACTTCGCGTATTATCTTGTCAAGATATTTGCTAAAACTTTTCCCACTTATTTTTCCTATTAGGAAATTATGTTTACTTTCCTAATAGGATAGCTTATAATAATGCTAAGGAGTTGATTTTCTTGAATAGAATTAAGTCTTTGAGAACCGAAAGAAATATTAACCAAGATGTACTCGCCAAGTTATTAGGATTAGAAATTGCTGGAGTTAGCAAATTAGAAACTGGTAGAGTACCTCTTAAAGATGAATACATTATAAAACTTGCTGACTATTTTAATGTTTCTACTGATTATCTTTTAGGCAAAAGTAACCTTAAAAACTTTGAATGTCAAACTTGTAAATTTCTTGATATAACTGGGCTTGACAACGAAGATATCAAAGAAATTCAAAAACAAGTAGATTATATAAAAAAATTAAAAGGAATACAATAAAATTTTAATTTAGCAACACTTTCCACAACTATCGCTAAGAAAATCTAAATAACGCATAATTATCTTCTACATCAAATTATACGCTAGGCATGTACTTTCTTAGAATATGAAAATACCTAAACCTTATCAAAATAAAGTTTAGGTACTTTTTATTACATTTTTTCTTTTATCTGTTCTAGGGCTATTGCCAGTTGGTCTGGGCAAGATGTTGCTCTTGGTCCACACGGAATGCCTCTCAATAATCCTATTACTTCGTCTATCCTTCTTCCTTCTACTAGTTTACTTACTCCCGCTGTATTACCTGCACAGCCTCCTACTATTCTTACTTTTTTGATGATATCTCCTTCTGTTTGAATTATCATTTCAGCTGAACATACGCCTTGTGGTTTAAATCTGTATTCCATTATTCTACCTCCTATTCTATTTTATCCAGTAACTTCTTTTGCTAGAACTATTACTCTGTAATCGTCACCTGCATCTGTGCAAGTAGATAATGTTACTTCTCTTAGTCCATGTGTATCTCTGTTATAGAATGATGCATCTGTTCCTAGTGCTTTGAATGTATTATATACTTCATATTTTACTTTTGTTCCTGTTTCGTCTGTTATATAGATTGCATCTCCATTTGTTAGTTTCTTCAAATCTGAGAAAAATAAACCATTTCTATAATTGTGTCCTTGAATTACTGTATTTCCTACTTTGTTTATGCCTACACCTGTTGAATATGCTACTGCTATTTTTATTGAGTTTGGAGTTGCTTTTTCTAGTATTGGATATTCTATTTTTATTTTCGGAATTGATATGGTACCTAGTACTTTATAACCTCCATAAGTTTTTTCACTAGAACTTCCACCTTGTTGATAAATTGAGTTTCCTCCTTCTACTCCTCCTATTTCAGTTCTTTCTCCAACTTCATTCTTAACTTCATTTTTATTTCCTACTGCTTCTTCAAATGCATCTACTACATTTTTTGCTTCTGCATTTAGATAATATTTATTATATACTGACCAGCCAAAATATCCTATTAATGCTACTATTCCGATTATTGCTACTATTAGCAAGCCTGTCAAAAGTCCGTTAAATTTACTATTAAACATACAAATCCCTTCTTTCCTATGTTTATTTGTTCATATTCATATATATTTATTATATCATATTTTTGTGGGCTTGTATATATATTATGCTATCTTTGGTCCTAGTTTTTTTCCTGCCAATATGTGGAAGTGTAAGTGTTTTACTTCTTGTCCTGCGTCTTCTCCACAGTTTGTGATTACCCTAAATCCAGTTTTATCAATTCCTTGTTCTTTTGCTATTTTGTTTATTGCTGAAAATATCTTTCCGCATTAATGGTTCATCTTCTTTTTCTAAGTCTATTAATGATACTATATGTTTTTTTGGTATTACTAGTATATGAACGGGTGTTACTGGGTGTATGTCTTTGAAAGCTAATATTTCTTCGTCTTCATATACTATTGTTCCTGGTATTTCTTTTTTTATTATTTTACAAAATATACAATCTTGCATATCTAATCTCCTTTTTATTTAATAAGTATTGCTTTGATACGGCGTACTCCTGCTGATGATGCTTCTTCTTTTTTTATTTTGAAGGTTCCAAGTACTGATGTGTGTTCTACATGTGGTCCTCCACATATTTCTTTACTAAAGTCTCCTATTGTGTATACTTTTACTTTGTCTCCATATTTATTTTCAAATAGTCCTATTGCTCCTGATTCTTTAGCTTCATCATATGACATTTCTTCGCAAGTTACTTTTAAATCTTTTTGAATTTGCTCATTTACTATTTTTTCTACTTCTTCTAATTCTTCTTTAGTAACTTTTTGTGGGTGTGCAAAATCAAATCTTAGTCTTTCTGTTGTAATGTTTGAACCTTTTTGTGTTGCATGTTCTCCTAGTACTATTTGCAAGGCTTTGTGCAATAAGTGAGTTGCTGTATGATATGCTATTGTTTGTTCGTTTTGTTCTGCTAATCCTCCTTTGAATTTTTGCTCTGAACCTTGTCTTGATTTTTCTTGATGTTCTTTAAACAGTTTATCAAAGTTACTTAGGTCTATTTTAAATCCGTTTTCTTCTGAAATCTCTTTAGTTACTTCTTGCGGAAAACCATATGTTTCATATAGTCTAAATACTTCTTCTCCTGATAATATGTTTTCTCCTTTTTCTCTTAATTTGTTTAATTCTTTTAGCAATTCTTTTTCTCCATTTTCTAGAGTTTTCATGAATTTGTCTTTTTCTTCTAGAATGGTTTTTACTATTAGCTCTTTGTTTTGTACTAGTTCTGGATACATTTCTCCTAAAATTTCTACATTTAGATTTATTAGGTCTGTTAGATTTATTAAGCTTATTTCTAGCTTATTTAAGTGTCTTATCATTCTTCTTATTAGTCTTCTTAGGATATATCCCCTATCTATATTGCTTGGCTTTCCTCCATCTGCAATTATCATCATGCTTGACCTTAGGTGTTCTGCTATTATTCTTCTGCTTTCTATGCTATCGTTTTTTGCTAAGGCTTGTAGTTTTTCCATCATTGGTGCAAATATTTCTGTATCGAATGGTGTTTCTTTGCCTTGTAGTAGCATATTGATTCTTTCTAAGCCTAGTCCTGTGTCCACGTTTCTTTGTTTTAATTTTGTATAGTTTCCTTTTTCATCTTTGTAATATTCCATAAATACGTTGTTCCAGATTTCTACGTATTTACCGCAACCACATGATGGATTGCAATCTACTGAGCATGGCGCCTTACCTGTGTCGTAAAAGATTTCTGTGTCTGGTCCACATGGTCCTGTTTCTCCTGCTATCCACCAGTTATCGTCTTTTCCAAAATAGTATATTCTTTCTGATGGCATACCATTTTGTTTCCATAGATTTGCTGTTTCTTCATCTTTTGGAGCGTCTTCGTCTCCTTTGAAACATGTTACTGATAATTTTTCTAGTGGAATTCCTAATTCTTTTGTTAAAAATTCCATACTATATTTTATTGATTCTTCTTTGAAATAATCTCCTAATGACCAATTTCCTAACATTTCGAAGTATGTCAAGTGTCTATTATCTCCTACTTCATCTATATCTACTGTTCTAAGACATTTTTGGTAATCTGCCAATTTTGTGCCTTGTGGGTGTTCTTCTCCTAATAGGTATGGTACTAGTGGATGCATTCCTGCTGTTGTGAATAGTACTGATGGATCATTTTCTGGAATTAGTGGTGCACTTGGGATTATGCTGTGCCCATGTTTTTTAAAATAGTTTAAAAATTTATTTCTTATTTCTATTGCTGTCATATAGATTTTCCTTTCTATTTTTGATTTGTTGAACCGAAACCTCCGAACTCTTTCTCCTTCTGCTTGGTCTCCGTCTACTACTAAGTATTTTTCGAAAATTGCTTGTCCTATTGCTTCTCCTTTTTTTATTGTTATATCCTCTTCTTTTATGTTATAGAATGCAAACATGATGTGTCCATCGTTATCTGGATTTTCATAGTAATCTGCATCTACCACCCCTATACTATTTGCAAGTATTAGTCCTTTTTTCTTTGGATTTGAGCTTCTGTTGCATAGTTTTAAATATTCGTCTCCTTGCATATATGCTTTTATTCCTGTTTTTATTAAGGTTGGGTTCATACCTTTTTTAAATGATGGCACGACTGTATCTTCTGCTGACTCTATATCGTATCCTGCTGAATATTTTGTTTTACGCACTGGTAGGTTTATTCCTGCATTTTCAAAACCTTTAGCTATTTCGAATCCTCTTATTTTTTCCATTTTTTCTCCTTTTCTCTTTTTAAGTTTGTTTGATTATATCATATTTTTATAGTGAATTTCAAGGAATTCATAGCATTTTATAAAAAACCGACTTAACAATTTCTAAATGATAAAATCATTAAGAAATTGTAACACTCGCCATAATTATCTAGTACAGAGCTTTTCACTACTTACGTAGCGAAAATTCCTACTATGCAAAAAACGGCTCGAAGCTAGTTGTTTCGAGCCATTTTGAACCTTTATGGTTCTTATTGTTTATCTGATAACTATTGCTGTTTGCGGAGTTTCGCCTCTGTTGATTATAGGTTCTACTATGCGAAGTGCTGGCGAAAGTTTAGCAATGGGAAGCATGTATGTATTAACATACCCAGATTCTTTCTTATTATGTATATCTCAGCTACGCATCATGTCGTCCAGAGGCTCCGAGAATGCCCGCATTTTTTGGTATGTGGGGTTTTTGAAGCTAACTGACCACAACTGTCGCAGACCGATACCATCGCGCTACAGAGTTTTATCTGGCTGGGTGGATTGTGCAGAGTAGTGCAATAAAATCCATCTAGCTTTCCACACTTAGAGCACTCAAAGCTGCATTGTCCGCGTCTTTGGCACACTCCAAGGGCACCAGCCTCATTCCTAATTATCACAGTGCAAGTACCGAATGAATGCCCCTCGCACCACCTTATACTCCCCGCCGGCATTCTTGGCTGATTATCAATCCAGAACAAAGTACAGGCCCTGGACAATATGTTCTGACTGAACCTAATTGTCCAGTTGTTCCTGTTAAGTTGCCATTATCTCGTATGTCTACTTTATAGTAGTAATCCGTATACTCTGTTAGTCCACTTGCTGTTAATGTTACTGGTGAGTTTGGAGAACCTGTTGTTGTTGCTTTTGATTGCCAGCTTCCACTTGCTGTTTTTACATATAATGTATATGTTAGTGTTCCTCCTTCTTTGTCTTGACCTGTTGCATTTATTTTTATATAATTTGTGTCTTTACTTGCAAATTCTGCTGTTACTGTTGGGGCTGTGTTTGCCACTATTGTTGTTGCATTTGCTGTTCCTTCTTTTGTCCAACCTGCTTCGTCTGTTACTGTTACTCTTAAGTTATATGTTGTTCCGTCAGTTGGTACTGAATATGTGTATGCACATGATGTTGATGAAGTTGTTTTTGTTGTGGCATATGTCCATGTTGATGTCGATGTTTTTTTGTATTCGAATTTATAA
>JAAVZW010000029.1 GCA_022791835.1 Clostridia bacterium
AAAAAAATCATCCTAGTTTTCAAAAACAAAGAGACTTTCTCATGCCAAAAAGACACATGCCTAAAATACATGTGTCTTCAACTTACTTCTATACCCTATTTTTGCGTATCTTAAATAACCACTAGGCGTACCTGTGTGTGTGTGTGTGTGTGTGTGTAGAACCCCAAGGGTTACAGCTTTGTTGCTATTTCTATTCACTTTCATTTTGGTTTTCCTCTTTTTCTTGGTTTGGTGTTTTTATTATATATTTTTATTCTATACTTGTCAATAGCTAATTTTTTTTAAGTTTCGGTATTTTTTTATTTATAATTAACTTTGCAAAATATAAAATGTTATATTACTATATAGTTATAGTTAAAAAAACACCCTCTTGTATATACGAAATGTGCAATTTGCCGAAATGACTATATTTAAGAGTTGATATAGATATTTTTCTGCCTGATAGATTTCGCATACGTGTCTAGCTCAGATACCAGACTCGTAAGTCCTTGCAAGCATTGAAATATCAATGTTTACAAGGACTTTATATGACCATATTATATATTACGAATGTTTTTTCCTTCTTAAAATAGTGATGTTTGTTCAGTTTTTACATATGCGTATTCTAATAAGTGATTTTCTATTATGTCTGGGCTTTTTATTATTTTGTCTGTCGTTAAGTATATTTTGTCTGTATATTTTCCTGTTTTTAGTGATAGTTGGTATATTATCTTAAATTGGTTTGTAATTGAACTTTGGCTTATATCTGATAGACATATAGTTTGTACATTAAATCTATTTAGTATGAGCATTAGTCCATCTAACAAATGAGTAGATGACATTTTTCCAAATGGGTTGTCTATTATTAGGAATTTTGATGTTTCTGTTTTTTCGTCGTCTCCATATTTTGCAAGTACTTTTTTTCTTGTATATTGCATTAATGCTAATACTAATATTAAGCATGAGATTAGTTTCTCTCCTCCTGAGTTGTCAATAATTACTTCTTCCCATTTTTTTAATCCACTATTTTTGTCTGATATGTCTATTTTGTATAGCTTTACACCTATGTTCTCTGTGTTTATTACTATATTGAGTAGTTGTCTGTCTGATAGCCAGTCTTTTATTCTTTTTTCTACTATTTGTTTGATATTTTCTTGTTCTTTACATTCTTCTCTTAGAGTATGTATGCAATTTTCAATGTAATCGTTTATTCTTTCTTCTGCTAATTGATCTAATTCTTTTGGAAGTGCTATTTCTAAGAGTGATACTTTTCTTAATTTATTAGGCATTTTTATATCTGAGCTATCTGATATTTTTTTCATTTCTAAGTAAATATTTTTTCCTTGCATATATGCATGGTGTTTGATGTTATTTTTGTCATTTTCTATGTTTTCAATTGTTGTTTTTAGGACTTGTATCATTTGTTCCATTGTTTTTGAACTTTCGCTGACTCTTTCATATGTAAAATAATAGTTTGCAAAATCACTTTCATTTTGACGTGGGTTCATGTTGTTTAAAAATTTACGTATGACTTGGTCCTTGTTCATGTTTTGGTTAGCTATTGTATTGTATAAGTTGTCTATGTTTCTCTTTTTTTCATTGTTTTCTTCTGTTTTTTCTTTTAGTTCTTTTATTAATTCTGTTATTCCTATATTGTTGTAATCAAAATTTGAGATATCTACTTGTCTATATTCTGGTTCTTCTAATATGTGTACTATTATTGTTTGTTTTTCTCCTTTTATTCTTTCTAGCTTTCCTTCTAGTTGTTTTAATTCTTCTCTTATATTTTCAATGTGTTCCTTTAGAGTTTTTTCTCTTTTATCATATTCTCCCTTTATTAGATATGCTTGTAATGGTTCAATTTTTCCTAGTTTTTGTAAACTTTTATTTGTGTTTTCTATTCTAGTTTCTATTCTAATTTTTTCTTCTGTTATTTTATTCTTTTCTTCTGCTACATATTTCCATTCTTTTTCTAATTTTTCTAGTTTTTCTCGGTTTAAATCTTCTTCTTCTTCATTATATATTTTTTCTTCGTATTTCCCTTTTACATCTTGATAGTCTTTGTTTAGTTCCTTTTCTTTTGTATTCATGTTTTTATTTGCATTCTCTATTTTGTCTTGTATTTCTTTTTCATTTTTTAATATTTCATTATTAATTTCTTCGTATATTTTTTCTAATTCTTCTATTGTTTTTTCTATTTTTTCTCCTTTTTCTATGTTTGCTATTTTTCCGTTTTTTTCTTCTAGATTTGTTTGCTGTTTTTTGTTATTGTTTATTTCTGTTTTTAAACTTTCTATTTTTTCTTTGTTTTCTGTTGTTGTTTGGTTGAGTTCTTTCTCCTTTTGCTTGTTTTGCTCTGACTGTTGCTCGAATTCCTTTTGTTCTTTTAGTAGGTTCATATATTCTTCGTTCTTGTTTAAATAATTTTTGAATTTGTTTTTATTGTTTTGAGTATTTTCTATTAATTTCTTTATTTCGCTTATTTTTTCATTTATTTGTTCTTTTTCTTCTATTATTTTCTTATTTCCTAATTCTATTTCTGCCTTTCTTCTTTTTAAATTATCTAGTTGCTCTTTCAATTCTTTTAATTGTTCATTTAGTATTTTTTCATGGCCTTGAATGTATTTATATTCTTTTACGAAGTCTATGGCATTTTGTATATATATGATTTGGTTTTCGTCTGATTTTACTTTTTCTTGTAATTCTTCTATTTCTTCCTCTAAATAATTTTGGAATTCTTGCTTTAATTTTTCGTCAAATGCTTTTGTATTATATAAACATTCTAGTTTTATATTGTCTATTATTTTTATGGTTTTGTTTTGTGATTTGAAATCTTTTTCTATTTCTTTTTGCAATATTATTGGAGTTAGTCTGTTTATTTGTTCATTTACTATTAGTTCTTCTATTTTGTTATAGTCTTGTTCTTTTAATATTATATAACTATATGGTAGCATAGGATTCATCTTCAATAGTTTTTGTTGATATTCGTAATTTTGTCCTTTTAAATATTCTTCACCAGTTTCATATTCTACTTTACTTTTTTCTAGTATTTTTCCTATTTTTAAGTCTACATGGATTCCCCCATTTTTTAGACTATATAATATTTCTTTGTTTTGATTTAGTTTTTGTGTGTTTTCATTTTTTCTTTTGGAAATAAATTCTTTTTGTCTTTCTATTTCTACTAGATTTGTTTGCTTGTCAAATAGTCTTTGCATATCTATTGCAAAGTTTTCTAATATTTCTCTTAGTTTTTCTGTTTGTGTTTTATAAATTTCTATTTCTTGCATTTTTTCTTGAGTTTTTCCAATGTTTTGTTCTTTCTTGTCTTCTATTTCTTGTATTTCTATATTATTTGTTTTTATTTGATTCTCATTTTCTTCTAACTTTTGTTTATTTTCTAAAATTTGTTGTTCTGATATTCTTTGTATCTCATTATACTTATTAATTATTTTTTCTATTTCTTTTTTGTCTAGTTCTTGCAATATATTTCTTATTAATTCAATATTTAATTCGTTCAATGTTTCTTTTTCATAATTTATAAATATTTTTATTCTTTCTGAAATTCTAACAAGATTTTTTTGAATTTCTGTATATTCTTGTTCGTTTTCTATTTTTTTGTTTTTTGCTTGTTCATATATTTCGTTCGTTTGTTTTAGTTCTTCGGTTTTTCTTGTTATTTCTTTGATTACATTATTTAGTTTAGCTTGGTATTCTGTTTTTAATGAATATTCTATATTTTGTATGTATTCTTTTTGTACACCTTCTTGTAATCTCTGTTTTGCTATAAATGCTCTTTCTTTTTCTGCTTTTAATTCTTTATATTCTTCATATATTTTGGTTGCTTTTATTATTTTTAATTGTGTTTCTGTTTCTCTCTTTTTTTCTTCTTTATCTTTTAGTTCTTCTATCTTTTCTTTTTCTGTTTCCGTTAAGGCTTGGAGATTACTTTCTAGTTTATAGTATTCTTCTGATGTTTTTTCATATTCTATGTTTTCTAATGATTTATTTTTTTCTTCTATCTGATTTATTAAATCTGTATGTTTTTGTTCTAAATTGCTAATAAGTGTTCTTAATTTTAATGCTATTTCTTCTAGTTGTTTTTTTATTATTTCTTGTTTGTCCATGTTTTCTAATAATTCTGCTAATTCTTTTATATATTTATCTGCTTCTTGCTTGAATTCTTCTAGTTCCTCTTTTTGCTTTATTTGGTCTTCATGATTCATTACCTCTGTCATAAGGTTTAAAAACATTTCTCTTAATCCATCTGCATTTTCTAATTTTTCAGATATTGCTTTTAGTATCCATTGATTAATTACATCGTCTGAT
Organism: Clostridia bacterium; assembly: GCA_022791835.1. Classification (GTDB taxonomy): domain Bacteria; phylum Bacillota; class Clostridia; order TANB77; family CAG-508; genus JAAWPK01. Next base: position 4,306 of record JAAVZW010000029.1, read on the forward strand.
TTTTCGCACTTTTCAAAAAGGTCGTCTATACCACCTTCTTTTTCATTTATTTTCGCTAATATTTTCCATTCTTCTTTAAATATCCCTCTTTGTTCTAATGCCTGGGCATATCTTTTTTGTTCGTCTATTGTGAAGGTTTCTATATTAGACTGGGCTCCTTCTTGCTCTCTTAATTCACTTAAACAGTAGTCATATGATTTGTATTTAGTCATTCCTTCTTCATTTATTATAAAGTCTATGTTCTTTATATCATGTTGATTGGATTGTTTATATTGATTTATAAATGTGAAGAATTTTACTCTATAATTGTTTTCTTCTGTTATAGTTTTGTTCATTACTATTCCTGTTAAAAAATATGTAGGAATAGATGTATTATCTAAAATCCATTCTATCATTACAAATGTTGGCTCTTTTGATGTTAGATATGATTCTACTTTTCTTTTATGTATTTTTACATTTGGTATTATTGGTTGCATTATCATTTGAGTTAGTACGCTCTTCCCTCCTCCATTTGCTAGGTTTAGAAGAGCATTCTCCCCATTGTAACATTCTATTAATTGGTCTACTATGTGCTTTCCACTATATGGTACATTTGCAATTCTTATTCTATTGATTTTTGGCATTTTCTTCACCTACCTTAAATATATCATTTATTTCATAAATTCTATCTTCGTTTAAATAATGGTATTGCATTAAATCGTCTAATTTCTTTGTTGGTCTTATTTCTGTGTCGTTATCAGTTATAACAATTAGTTTTTCTTCTTTTAATAGCTTACAAGCTGTTAAAACTGTACCAGTTCTCGTTTTTAATTTATTGTCTTCTATTAGAGTCTTAGCCTTCCAATAGTTTGCGATTTGTATAAAATTTATTGAGTATCTATCTTCTATTTTTTCTGCTTCTTCATCTGTTGTGAGTTTTAAAGTCTCGTCTAATTTGTTTACTATATCTTTGGTTTGTAAAAAGTCTGCTTGTTTTGGATCTTTATTTTTTCCTCCATAAAACATATATAAAATTGTCATTATAATATATATTTGTAAAAATGCATCTCTTATATTTGCATCTTTTTTTACACTTTCTCTTATGTCTTTTAGCGAAAATCCTAATAAGTTATTTTCTATATTTGGAACAAAGTATACACTATGTGGCGCTGTAATTATTTTAAAATTTAGTTCTCTTGCCATTGTGTCTAATATTTCTCTTACTTCTGGTTCTTTAAAATCAAAATACAATTCTTTTTCTTCTATATCTGTTATCTGACCTTTTTCTAAAAGTTTTTTATATATTCTTAATGCTTTTTCCATTTTTATTTTCCCTTCTTTTTAGTTATTCTATTTCAAATTTTAGATTTGTCATTTCTATTATTTCTATTTTTTCTTCTTTTTGTATTTCTAGTTTAATATTATTTTCTAATTTTTTTACTATTATTTTTTGTATTCCATAGAAATTCGGTTCTTGATATTCTATATTTTTTAAACAATATGATAGGTCAAATTCTCCATTACTTTCTAGTACTACATCGCTATCTTCTTTTTTCCATTCTTTTATGTTTATTTCTTTTAAATCATATAGTTTTAACATTTCCATAAATATCAGTTTTTCTTCTAACATACTTTCGACTAATTCTTGACTTTCTATTGAGGCATAATATTGCTTAAAATCAAATCCTTCTTTGTGTGTAGATGCGAATTTAAATAAATTGTTTATCACTTCTACATGTGCCTTATTTCTTTTTTCTATTCTTTCTGCTGTCAATTTGCTTTCTTCTAGTATTTCTTGCTTTACACTGTATTCTTCTTCGTCTTCTCCATTTATTTTTGTCTGCTTATCATAAACCGTATTTAGGTTTAAGGTCTTTTTTAGTCTTGGCATAAATAGTGGTCTTAGTAGTTTTATATAGATATTTATTATATTATCATTTGTTGATTTTTCTAGTTTTTCTAGTATTTCTTCTTTGAAGTTGTAGGTTTTTACTATACTATATTCCATTGCTTCTTTTAGTGTATCCATATATAGTTTTTTTGTTCTTTTGCATTCTGTTAATAAATTTATTTGCATATCTAATGCTGTTTTTACATTTTGCGAAATTTGATATATCTCTTTTCGTGCGTTTTTGCTTTTTTCGTCTAATTCTCCAATCATTTGCTCTTCTTCTTTTATTCTATCTAAGCTTTCATTTATTAATGCTCCTATTTGTTCCATCTCTTGGTACTCTTCTTCTAGTAAAATATACATTTTGTTAACTAGGTCATCATATGTTTCTCCTGAAATGTTATTTATATTATTTCTTAGGCTTTCTTCAAATTGTCGTAGTTGTATTTGTTTGTCTCTTAGCATAGCAATTAAGTTTTTGCTAGTTGATATTGCTTTTTTATAATTCTTTTTATGTATTAGCATTTTTAGCTTTACTTCTTCTATTTTAAATCCGAGCTCATCATCTACCTCTTTTGTCCTAAATAAAAAATTGTATCCTTGTTTGGTTAATTCATATACTACTTCTTCATTTGTATTTAGTTTGTCTGCTATTAACCTTACTGGTAGCTTTTGTGAACTACTTGTATTGTAATCTATAATCTCATATTGCCTGTTTTGTCCTTTATTTTGTAATATATCTTTTACTATGTATCTTACTAATTCTTTACTATCTATTTTTGTGTCTGTATATTGTGGTATAATTTCTTTTACAAATGCTGTTATATTTTCTATTGTACATTCTTCTTCTTCTGTTAGTGTTGTTTCCATTATGTATATAAGTACTGATAGTATTAAATTTTCCATCTTATTTTCTGAAAACATCGCTTCTATTTGGTTTGATGTATTTCTTCTATTTGTTATGGAATCAACTATTGCAATGAATTCCATCCTCTTTGGAAAACCTTCTAGAATTTCTAGCATCCTAAATCTCCTTTAATAATTTTTCTATTTCTTCATAATTTAATATTTCTTGTGGTATGTATTTATTTTCTTTTAATATTTCTTTTATTTTTTCTTGGGTATTAATTTGGCTAAAATTAATTATAAATCTGTTTAAATTTATATTTTTATTCTGTTCTTTTGGAATTATCATTAGTTCTTTATTTTTAGATAATTCTATCATTTTTGTATATATTTCTGTAAATAGTTTTATGTTACTATTTATATTTGATTCTTTTACTCTTTCGTAGATATTTATTCCTGAAAAGTCTAAGTCTCCCCAATATAAAAATCTTACATTTGATTTTAGCATCTCTTCTTCATAATCTTTTAATGCATTTAGTTTTGTTATCTTATTTCCTTCTCCATATATTATTCCATCTATTTGTTTTCCTAATATGTTTAAATTTTTTAGTTTGTTGTTCTTTGCGATTTTTCTCATTGTGTACCATGTGTCCTTATTTTCTATGATTAGTATTGTCATTTTTTCTTTTTGTTCTAGGATATAGTCAAAGAATGGTTCTGGTGTTAAATAGAAGTTTAACTTTTTTTCTAGATTATTAAAATTTATTATCGATTTTCCAGTAGGTGTATCGAGCATCTTTTCGTATTGCCATATTTGATATGCTCTTTCATTTTTAGATATTTTTGTTTTTAATTTCTCTTTTTGATTTTTTAAAAATTGATCTAGTTTTTGGATTTCTTTTCTTTGTTTTTTATAGATTTCTTTGTTATTTAAGTATTTCTCTATACTTAATTCTGGAGATAAGCATTTTATTTCTTTTTCTACTTCTGTATCTTTTTCTTTAATAATTCTATATTTCATGTAAAGTGATGGTATTCTGCCATTTGTGTTCTTTTTATTTGCTATTTCATTTATAATACCTTCACTTTTTAATTCACTAATTTTTTCAACTAATTCCATATATGTTTGGGGTTTAAATATTTTTTCTAGTTCATCTAGCATTATATATGTTTGTTTTAGATTTTGGATTTCCTTTTTCATACTTTACTCCATTCCATTTTTATGTCAACAATATTATATAGCAAAATGTTTTATTTGTCAATATATTTTAAAAAGCCATGTCTCCATGGCTTTGTTTTATTCTTCTCTTTCTTTTTCTTCTTGTGCTTCTGTTTCCCCTTTTTCCATTGTTTCTATTTTAACATTCTCTGGTGTTATTACTATGTTTTGTGTGAATGATGTGCCTCCTCCTGTAGTGCTGTTTTTTCTCTTTTTTCTCTTTTTTCTTTGTTCTAGGAAGTAGTCTGGAATAATTTGCATGACTCTTTTGTAGCTTTCTTTGAAGGCGTCTTTTCTTGTTGCATCTTTGTCTTTGTCCATTACTTCTTCTGGGGTTTCTACTGGGTCGTATCCTAATAGTGTTACTTTGCTTTTTTGTTTGTTTTCTTTTGCCATGTTTTTTCCTTTCTAAATCTCGCTAGTTCATGTAGTCTCTTAGTTTTTTGCTGCGACTTGGATGTCTTAGTTTTCTTAAGGCTTTCGCTTCGATTTGTCTTATTCTTTCTCTTGTTACTTCGAATACTCTTCCTACTTCTTCTAGTGTTCTTGCTTTTCCATCTTCTAGTCCAAATCTTAGTTTTAGAACTTTTGCTTCTCTTGGTGTTAGTGTTCCCATTACTTCTTCTAGTTGTTCTTTTAATAGTGTGTATGCTGCTGAGTCTTGTGGTGCTGGTGAGTCATCGTCTGGTATGAAATCTCCTAGATGGCTATCGTCTTCTTCTCCTATTGGTGTTTCTAGTGATACTGGGTCCTGTGCTATTTTTTGTATTTCCATTACTTTTTCTATTGGCATTTCTAGTTCTTCTGATAATTCTTCTGGGGTTGGTTCTCTTCCTAGTCTTTGAAGTAGATGTCTTGAGGTACGTATTAGTTTGTTTATTGTTTCTACCATATGCACTGGTATTCTTATTGTTCTTGCTTGGTCTGCTATTGCTCTTGTTATGGCTTGTCTAATCCACCATGTTGCATATGTGCTGAATTTGAAACCTTTTTCGTAATCGAATTTTTCTACTGCTTTTATTAATCCCATGTTTCCTTCTTGAATTAGGTCTAAGAACAACATTCCTCTTCCTAAATATTTTTTTGCAATACTTACTACTAGTCTAAGGTTTGATTCTGCTAATTTTTGTTTTGCTTCTTCGTCTCCTTTTATTATTCTTTGTGATAATTCTAACTCTTCTTCGTATGTAAGAAGTGGAATTCTGCCTATTTCTCTAAGATACATTCTTACTGGGTCGTCTATGTTTATTCCATCGAAATCTGTAATAGCTGCATCGCTTATATCTACTTCTTCTATGTTTTCTAGGTCATCTATGTCTGGTTCTATATCATCAAAGTCATCTTTTAGTAAGTCTACTCCGCTTTCTTCAAAGGCATCAAATACTTTGTCTATCTCGTCCGGATTTACATCTTCTAACTCTGATGCTAATTCTCCATATGTTATATGTCCTTGTTCTTTTGCTCTCGTAAGTATTTTATTTACTGTGTTTTTTTCTAATGATGTTTCTTCTTTCTTTTCTTCTGTTTTTTCTAGTATCTCTGCTTTCTTTTCTAGTTCTTTTTCTAATTGCTTTGTTTTTTCTTCTTTTTGTTTTACTTCTTTTTTAGGTGTTTCTTTTTTCTCTACTTTTTTATTCTCTTTTTTTACTTCCTTTGTAGGGGTTCTTTTTGTTGGTTCTTGCTTTTTATTTTCTGCTTTTTTTACTGGTGCTTTTTTTGCTTTTTTTTCTTCTTCTTGTGCTTTACTCATTTTTATTTAAGCCTCCTCTACTTTAAACTTACTAATTTTTTGCTTATTTCTTTTAGCCTATTTTCTGCTTGCTTTGCTTCTTCTGGGGTTGTTTCTGATGATATTAGTTTTTTTAGTATTTCTCCTTTTTCTTCTTGTAGTTTTTCTTTTATAAATTTTCGACTTAGATCTTCTACTGCCTTGTCCACGTCGCTTATGTCTAGTTCTTTTGATAATATGTATGTTATATGACTCAGGAGTTCTTCGTCTTTTTCAAATACGCCTATTATATTAGTAATATCTCCTTTTTCTAGCTCTTCATACAGTGTTTTTATGATTTTTTTGTTTTGTTCATTTTTGAAGTCTTCTGGAGATATGTCGTTTTTTATTTTTTCATATACTTTTTGTTTTTCATTTATCAAAAGGCATATTATTAAGTTTTCTTTTGCTGTACTCGCACTTAAGTCTTCTTTTTTTGTGCTTGCTTGGATTTTCTTTATGCTTCCATGTCTTTCTAGAATTTTTTCTGATTTTCCACTTGCATATTCTAGTTTGTTTAGTTCTCCATATATTGCTTCTTTTGAAATTCCATAGGTTTCTGATATTTTGTCTATGTATACTTCTTTTTCAAATTTGTTTTGTGTTTTTAGAAGTATTTTGCTGACTTCGTTTAGGAATTTTATTTTGTCGTTAGCTTGGTTTAAGTCTAAGTCTTTCTTTAGGTTTTTGACTTTGAATTCTACCAGTGATATTGCATTTTTTAGGTACATTTCTAGACGTCCACTTCCATATTTTATTATAAATTCGTCTGGGTCTTTTGCTCCTTCTAATTGCAATATTCTTATGTCATATCCTATGTTTTGCAAAATTTCTAGTCCTCTCATTGTTGCTCCTTGCCCTGCTGCATCTGAGTCATAGCCTATTATAATTTTGGATTTGAACCTTTTTAAAAGTCGTCCTTGTCCTTCTGTTAGTGCTGTACCTAATGAGGCTACTGCATTGTCTATTCCTCGCTGATGTAGTGATACTGCATCCATATAACCTTCTACCATTATGAAATAGTCTTTTTCTGTTTTTTTGGCTATGTTTAGAGCATACAAGTTTCTTCCTTTGTTATAACATATAGTGTCTGGTGAATTTATGTATTTGGGTTTTATGTCTTCAAGTGTTCTGCCTCCAAAGGCTATTACTCTTTCTTTTATGTCTTTGATTGGGAACATTAGTCTTTTTTTGAAAGCATCACTTGGCATTCCGTTTGCATTTTTTGCAACTAGTTTTGATTCATATATTTCTTCATCTTTAAAGCCTTGCTTTCTTAGTTCTTTGTATAAGTCGTCATAGTTCCCTGAATAGCCTATTTGAAATTTTTTGAGTGTTGCATTGTCAAGTTTTCTTTTTTTGACATATTCTTGTGCTTGCTTTGCATTTTGTCCGTACAAGTTATTATGGAAGTATTCAGCTGCGACTTTGTTTATTTGGTATACTTTTTCTCTTAGTGCTAGCTTTTTTTGCTCTTCGTCGCTTAGTGTAATGGTTGGCAGGGTTATATTTGCTCTTTCTGCAAGTATTTCTAGTGCATCTTTAAAGTCTATACTTTCTATTTTTTTGAGGAAACCTATTGCATCTCCCCCTGCTCCGCATCCAAAGCAATGGAATATTTGCTTTGATTCTGATACTGAAAAAGATGGTGATTTTTCATTATGAAATGGGCATAGTCCAAAATAGTTTCTGCCTTGTCTTTTTAGTACAACATACTGTGATATTACGTCTACTATATTGATATTTGCTTTTATTTCTTCAATTAGGCTATTATCATATCGTACCATCTTATCCCTTCCTTTTTTTCATATAATATTATTCGACAGATAATTTGCAAATCCTTCCTGAATTATGTCGATTAATCTGTTTGACAAAGTTTTCTTTATGACAATTTTCGACAATTTGACTGTCATGTCCGTATTTTCCTATTATACTTCCTGTGTTATTTATTTTGTAAATAGATTGGAAAACGAAACCATAAAAATGGTTCCGTTTTCTTATTATTGTAGTTTTTTTTCTATTAATTCTACTAATATTTTGGCTTTTTGCGTTATATAGTCTTGGTTTTCTCCTTCTATCATAACTCTTACCAAACTTTCTGTACCTGATGGTCTTATTAGTACTCTTCCATTGTCTCTGAATTCTTCTTCTATTTTTGATATCGCTTCTTGGATTTCTTCATCTTGTTTGTAGCTTTCTTTTTTGTCATTGTTTACTTTTGCATTTATTAATACTTGTGGATATATCTTCATTATTTGTTTTAGTTTTGATAATTCTGTTTTGTTTTTTAGTAATATTTGAATTAGCATTATTGATGTTAGTATTCCATCTCCTGTTGGATTGTGGTCTAATAGTATAATATGCCCTGATTGCTCTCCTCCTAAGTTGTAATCGTTTTTTAGCATTTCTTCTAGTACATACCTGTCTCCTACTTTTGTTTGCTTTAAAATCAATCCTTGTGCCTTTCCGAACTTATTTAATCCTAGGTTGCTCATTACTGTTGCTACAACTGTGTCTTTTTTTAATTTTCCTTGTGCTTTTAGGTATTTAGAAAATATTGCAAGCAGTATATCTCCGTCTAGTAACTCTCCATTTTCATCTACTGCATGGCATCTATCTCCATCTCCATCGTAACTTATTCCCATGCTTAAATTGTTTTCTACTACGTATTTTGAAATTCTTTCTATATGTGTTGAACCACAGTTTTGGTTTATATTTATTCCATTTGGGTTATTTTCTATTATTTGATATTTTATTCCTAATGTTTTGAATATTTCTTCTGCTATTTTATATGTTGCTCCATTTGCTGTGTCTATTCCGCACTATAAAGTCTTCTTTGAGATTTTCTTCTATGTCTTGTTTGAAATTTTGTATGTAAAAACTTTTATATTTTTCTATTAGTTCTGGTTTATATTCTGCTCTACCTATTTTATTATGTGGCGCGTTTAATTCGTCTATTTTACCACTGTCCATTATTTCTTCGATTTCTTCTTCTAGTGTATCGTCTATTTTCATGCCTTTATTGCTAAAGAATTTTATGCCATTGTATTCGTATGGATTATGTGATGCTGAAATTACTACACTTGCATCTGCTTTTAGTTCTCTTGTAAGGTATGCTACTGCTGGGGTTGGCATTACACCTAAGTGTATTACATTTGCTCCGTAGCTTAAAAATCCTGCTGTCATACTACTTTCTATTAAATCTCCTGATAGTCTTGTGTCTTTTCCTATTAAGATTAATGGTGTGTGGTTTGTGTGTTTACTAAACACATATGCTCCTGCTTTTGCTACTTTGTATACTAGTTCTGGTGTAAGTTCTGTGTTTGCAATTCTTCTTATTCCATCGGTTCCAAAGTATTTTCTCATATTTTAACCTCGTTTTTTTATTTATATTTCTATATCTATTGCTTTTTTTATTTTTTATTACACGTTTTTAATAAAATTCCAGCTATCTCTACACATGTCTTCTATATCTCTTTTTGCTTCCCAGTCTAGTTCTTTTTTTGCTTTGGTTGGGTCTGCATAGAATTCTGCTAGGTCTCCTGGTCTTCTTGGGGCTATTTTATATGGTATTTTTACATTATTTACTTTCTCAAAAGTTTTTATTATATCTAATACGCTATATCCCTTACCTGTGCCTAAGTTATGGATATATACCCCTGGTGTAAGAATTTTTTCTAAGGCTTTAGTATGTCCAACTGCTAAGTCTGTTACATGAATATAGTCTCTAACTCCTGTACCATCTTTTGTATTATAGTCATTCCCAAATACACTTAGTTCTTTTATTTCTCCTTTTGCTACTTTTTGTATATATGGCATTAGGTTGTTTGGGATACCATTTGGGTTTTCTCCAATTAGTCCTGTTTCATGTGCTCCTACTGGATTGAAATACCTAAGTAGTGATATTGTCCATTCTTTATCTGATGTGTATAGATTTTCTAGCATTTCTTCAATTGTTGCTTTGGTTGAGCCATATGCGTTTGATGCTCTTCCTCTTCCCATTTCTTCTATGTATTTAGGTGTACCTGGGTCTCCATATACTGTTGCTGATGAACTGAATACTATTTTTTTGCATTTGTACTTTTTCATGGTTTCTAATAGTCTGATTGTTCCGTATTACGTTATTGTCGTAATATTCTAGTGGGATTTGTACAGATTCTCCAACTGCTTTTAGCCCTGCGAAATGTATTACTGCATCTATTTTATTTTCTTGGAATATCTTTACTAAGGCTTTTTCGTCTCTTATATCGTTTTCATAGAATTTGCATTTTTTGTTTGTTATTTGTTCTATTTTTTTTACTACTTCTTTTGAACTATTGCATAGGTTGTCCACGATTATTACTTCATGTCCATGTTCTAACAGTTCTACTGCTGTGTGACTTCCTATATAGCCTGTTCCTCCTGTTATTAGTACGTTCATTACTTCCTCCTCCAGATATTGTTTAAGACGCCATAGTTTCCATTGGCGTCTTAAATTTATGTTTTATCCTACTATTGTGTCATTTTCTCCATCAAATGGAATAAATTTGCTTACCCCTGCGTTTTCTCCTATTTCATCTACTCTAAATGATTGGAATGAATTTGCTATTTTCTCGTCGATTAATCCTTCTACTGTTTCTTTTGGCGTAGCTTCTACTAGTGCTAATTCGCTAACTAGTATTTGCTTTGCGTTTGTAAGCATTTTCTTTTCTCCTGTTGATAGTCCTTTTTCTTTTTGTTTAAAGCTTAGGTTTCTTACTACGTCTGCTACTTCATAGATGTCTCCTGTTTTCATTTTGTCCATGTTTTCTCTATATCTCTTATTCCAATTTAATTCTGTTTGTGTTTCATCCTCGCTTAAAATGTCAAACACTTTATTAGCTCCGGTTTTATCTATTATACCTCTTATCCCAACTTTGTCTGCTTGGGCTGTTGGTATCATTACTTTGACTTCTCCTGGCATTTTGATTATGTAGTATGCCTGTCTTTGTCCTAAGATATCTTTTTCTTCGATTGCGTCAATGGTGCCTGCGCCATGCATTGGATAGACTATGTAGTCTCCTACATTGAACATAAATACACTTCCTTCCAACTTTGTCTTATTTTTCCGACATAATTATTATACTATATTTCTTGTAAAAAGTCAAAGGAATTATGGGATTTTTTTGAGATTTTTTGTGTAAGGTTTTCTGTTTGTACTTAGTAGTGTGTTTTATAAAAATATGAATTAAAATACATTTTGAATTATTATATTTGAATTAATTATATACATTCTTCTAATATGATTTTTTGAATTTCTTTATTTGAAATATTTTCTTTATCTTTTTTATAATATAATGTTAATAAATAAATCGTTCCATCACTTTTTTCTGCATAATATATCAGTCTATAACCATTTGATTTGCCTACATGTACGTCTGAATTAGCAACTCTTACTTTAATTACATTGTTACTATCGTCTATCATTTTTACATTTGGTATAATATCTCCTATCAAGTTTCCTAGTTTTAGGTTGTCAACAATCTCTTTAATATCATCTTGCACATGTCGAAACTTTTTTCGGTACATTTTTATGTCTTTTTCAAATTTTTTAGTTGTTATTACTTTATATTTCACATATTTCACTCCTTTTCATTTTTTAATTCGTTGTATAGTTCGTCCCATGTTTTTAAATGTATTTTTCCCTGTTTGTGTAATTTCACTTCTTTTAAGCCTTCTTTTATAGATGTATAAATACTAGTATTTTTTTTTGCTGTTTTCCCTTTTAGACAAGTAGTTGTATTCATATTAATTCCTCCTATCTTTTTCATTATTTTTCTCCTTTGTATAGTTTTATATAGTAATTATATAATGGCTTTATGATTATGTCAAGGAAGTTCATTCGACAAATTTCTACATTTTTCGATAAATAAGTTTTTGTATTGTATTTTGATATGCAAAAAGCTCAAGTTTATTTTGTCAGTTACTTTTGTACAATACTTGAGCTTTTAGGCTTATTCAAATGTTACATTCAAATCTATTGGAACTATTTGTATGTATGTATTTCCATCATTTACTTCTATCTCTGTTCCGTCTTCATATTGGTAGGTTGTTCTACCTGCTCTTGTTGATTTTTTGCATTTTATTTTTTCTGCTTTGCCGTTTGTTATGTAATATCCATCTAGAGTACCTATGTTTACTATTGCTTGTCTACCATAGCCGTTTTCTTCGTCTGTTGTGTAGTTTTTAGCAAAAGTTATTATTATATTTTTTGCTGTTAAGACTTCTCCTGATATCCAGTCTTTTTGCACTTTATTTCCTACATATCTTTCGTATAGCTTCTTCTCTGCATTGTATCTAAAGTTTACTTTTGATGTTGAGTATGGTATGTTTACTTTATTTGCTACTTGTCCTTCTTCTATTTCTCTTTCTTCTACTACATAGTTTAGCACATTTCTTTCTTTTGTTGTTGTTCTATAATTCTTACTTTCTATGTATTTCCATGTTTCTGCTACTTTCACTATTGCATTATGCGGAGCTGATTTTTTGTTTGTTCTCCAAAATACTTTTCCTGGAGAGTCCATTCCATCTACGTCTTCCATTTTTAGTTGTTTTATCTCATTTAGTGCTTTTGGGCTTCCGCCATAATGTACTAGTATACTATCGTTTTCTAGTGCATAGTCTAGGAAGTATGGTCTTGCTGATCTTGATGGACCTATATCTTCTGATTTTGGGTCTTTATAAATTGCTAAGAATCTTGTTAATCCTCCTTCTACTGTTGCTTCATATACTATCATCGCCTCATTCATACTTGTCTGTGGTACTGCTGAGCCTACGTTATCTATTACTACTGCAAGTGTTCTTTTGCTTCCATCATATTTACTTTTTGGTTTTTCTGGTTCTTTCTTGTCTTCTAGTACTACCTGCATTGGGTCATTTGTGTTATCTACTGCTACATTTTTGTTTTCTTCTTTGTTCATGAATAGTTTCATGCCAAGTAATGTTCCTAGTGCTATTATTACTACTATTAATAATGCTACAAGTATTTTTACTTTCATTATTTTGTTTCATTCCTTTCAAGGTTTATTCTTTCTAATATTGTTTCTTCTTTTGCTCTCATTTCTTGCTTTTCTTCTTCTGTCATATGGTCATATCCCATTAGGTGATAAAAGCCGTGGACTAACATATAGGCAAATTCTCTTTCGAAACTGTGTCCATATTCTTCTGCTTGTTCTTTTACTTTTTCTATGCAGATTATGATGTCTCCTAGAACTTCTGCATTCGATTTTGCTCCTTGTATTTCTTCTTTTTCGAACATTGGGAATGATAATACATCTGTTATTTTGTCTATGTTTCTATATTTTGCGTTTATTTCTTGTATGTATTCCTTGCTTGAAAGTATTACACTTATGTAGATATTTCCGGTCTAGGAGTGTTTCTTCTTTGAAACACTCTTCATAGACTTTGTTTATTATTTCTTGATATTTATTATTTTCCTCTATTCCTTCGTATACTATTTCTGATAATTTTCTCATACTCTTACTGCTTTCTTTTTTAGATATTTTCCTGCTGTTTTATATGTGTTTTTTAGTTCTCTTAGTTCTCCATATTCTACTAGCTTGTCTTTGTATACTCTTATTATTTGCTTGTTTTTCTTATTGTTTTCTAGTTTGCTTAGTTCATTTTTAATGAATAGGATTTCTTTTTGGGTTTGTCCTTCTTCTCCGTCTTTTGCAATTTTTTTGTATTCTTCCCAGAATTTTTTGTATTTTTCTCTGTCTTCTGTTTTTTCCCAGTAGATTTTTGTTGATAGTAATCGTATGTTATATTCTTCTATTAAATTTATTAGTAGTTTATATGCTTGCTCTTTTTTTGCTTCAGTTTTTGCGTTTACTACTAGTTCTCTTGTTTCATTTAATAGTTCTTCATAGCACTGTTCTGCAACTACTAGCGGCAAACTATGTGTGAATAGTTTTCTGCTTATTGCTAATAGGTACATTTTCTTTTCTATTTGGTCTCTTGTGTCTAGTTTACCTGCTAGGAATGTGTCTATTTTTTCATATTCTGATATGATGTCTTTGTAATTTTCTTTACCTTCAATTTCTATTTTTATTGGCATTATATTTGATATGTAGTCTTCTAGTGTTTCAAATATGTTATCGTAAATTTCACTTCTATCTAGAGTTCCTGCTGACATTTTGTCTGCTAGTTGTACTGAGTAGTTTTTTAGTATTCCTTTGTATATTCCATTCATTTTTGATGCATAAAAACTATTGTATTTAGATAGTTGCTTTGATTTGTTTTCATTTTTTAGGGTCATGTGGTCTAGGTCTAGTAAATATTTTTGTTTTCTGTATTTGTATTCTAGATATTGTGTTTCTTTTAGATGTATTACTGCATAGTATCTTGATAGTGCGTCTTCTTCAAATGGGGTTGCAGCTTTTGCTTTTACTTTTTTGTATATTGAATCCATTATGTATTTGTCTATCGATTCTAAGTATAGTATGAATGAGTCTTCATATTTTTTTTGTAAAATTTCTTCTTTTTCTTGCTCTTTGTTTGATGTTGCTATTTCATAGTTTTTAAGTACGTTGTTTCTTTTTATTGTTATTAACATTCCGTTAATTCCTATTTTAGTTGGTATTAGTAATTTGCTTATTGTTGTTGATATTTTTGAAAAAAATGCTTTATCTGTTTTTGCGACTCTAAGTCCTCTTTCTTCCATGGTATCCCTCCTAATAATTTATTATCTTCTCTTCTGTTCCAATACTCTCGAGTACTTCGTATATCACTTCTATTTCTACGGATGTGCTTTCTACGTTTTCTTTTACTTGTATGTCTTTGATATTTTCTTTGTGTTCTATTTCTTCGTATAGTTCATTTTTGAGTTTTTCTGTCAGTTTCTGTTTTAGTTCTTCTTTTGTATATGTTTCTTCTTTTTCTTCCAATTCGTAATATGTAGAAATCCCTAGGGTTATTGGCAGATAAAAATCAGAAAATAGTTTTAATTTTTTATCTTCATATATTGTATCATATTTTTGAAATTTTGGAAGGGTTTTGCCTAAATTTATTTCAAAATTTTTCAATTTTATTTTGTACCTTTTTTCTTGTTTTCCTGTTCTATTTACGGATACTTGCTTTAGGTTCATTTTTTCTTTTTTGCTATAATATATTTTTGCTATAACTTCTCCGTGATCCATGTACATATCTTGTTCCTGTGAATTTTCCTTCCATCCATCCTCCGATTAGTATGCTTCCTTTTTCTACTGTGTCTCCTACTTTTGCAACTGCTGTTCCTGCTTTTGCTGTTATTTTTATAATTTCTCCTTTTTTTGTTGCAACTATGTTACAATATTCATCTAATGGTACTATATTGGGTTTTTGTGTGGTTTCTGCTATTTGTACTATGATATTTGTTCCTTTTAAGTCTATATTCATCCACGCTATATCGTCTCTTTTTAGTCTTATTTTGTTTATTATTTCCCTATTTTCTATTTTTGATTTTAATGCTCCTATATTTAATCCACACTCTGCTAGTTCTGCTCTTATTTCTTCTTCTGGAATTCTGTTTAGTCCTTGTATTTCTATGTTCCATACAAATCTACTTTCTAGCCCCATTAATACTAGAATTGTAACTAATAGTACAAAGAAAATTTTTCTTTTTCTATATCTATTCATTATGAATGGTAATCCTCGTTTTGTGTTTAGCTTTATTCTACATCTTGTTTTTTTTGCTATTTGCTTTAGTTTTTTGAAGTCTTTTATTCCTACATTTGCTCTTGCATATGTTGATTTGTCTATTTTGACATTCCAAAGTAGTATGCTTTTACTTATGCATACATTTATAAATCTTTCTATATAGTATCCTTCTATGCCTATGTTTACATAGCCTAATATGTATCTTATCAATATTTTAAATATCAATTTGGTTCCCCTCTATTCGTTTTCTTCAAAATCTAGACTATCTATTTTGCCTGTAACCATGATGTCTTCTTTGTTCATTTGTATTAGTTTTAGGTTTACTCCGCTTATATTTATTGCTCCTATGTATGTGTTTACTTTTATGAAGATTTCATCATATTCTAAGATATTTTTATAGTTTTCTATTACTAGCTCGTTGAAACCTAGTATTGTTATTCTTGGTTTGTCTGATATGATTTCTTCTGGCATTTCTAGGAATGCTGTTATTTTGCTTAATCTTTTTCCCATTTTTTCTCCTTTCGAGTTCTCTACTGCTTTTGTTCTTTTTCTTAATTATATTGCAGAATAAATAAAAGAAGAACTAAGTTTTTTCTTCATAAAAACTTAATTCTTTTTTTAATAACCTTTCACATCGAGTTCACAAGAAGGACAAATTTCATTGTTATATTATAAGTACACTAATTAAAAAATAGTGAAAACATCCCCTTTTATTTTTTATTTTAAAGGACTTGGAGCAAAAGCTCCAAGTCTTTTATTTTATTCTGCTTTTTCTCCTGTCTCTAATGATTGTTTGATTGGTTCTGTTGTTTGTGATATTTCTGTATCTATGGTTGGTGTGGGTTGTGATAGTTTTAGTCCTAACTTTCTTCTAAATTCTTCTTCTCTTGATAATCTTTTTGCTATTTCTCTTAGCTTATCACTTTCTCTTGTATAAAAATCAAGTCCTGTCATCTTTCCTTCGTGCATTGCTCTATAAAAAAGATTAGTTATTCTTGCTAGTCTTCTAGTTTGTTTTGGAAATTCTGTTGTTCTTGTGTTTCTTAAGAACATATTTCCTATGTCTTGTTTAATTCTTTCTTGTTCATTTTTGTTTTCTTGTCCATCATATAAAAAGCTTGCAAATTCTAGTATAGCTGTTGGGTCATCATATACACTCTTTAATTCATATTCTTGTCTTTTTGTATTTTGCCCATCTGATATTACTACTTCTAAAATTCCTCTATTATACTTATATTTATGTGGACGCCCTTCGAAGCAGTCTGATAGCTGAGCTTTATCAAATCTGCTAATTATTTGGCAAGTATACCTTCTTTTATTTATTAATCCATTATTTGTGAATTCAAATTCTGCTTTTTTTCTCATTTCTTGCTCTCCAGTATAAAATGGTATAACTCCACTTCTAAGTCTTTTAAAATTTTCTAGAAAATCATATACTGGTAATCTCCTATCTGCAAAATCTACATATTGGCTTTGTATTCTCTTTGCTTTTTTGTCTTCTACTGGGACATATACTTCTTCTAAGTCATCACTATTTGGAACGGCTGGTATTCTGTCGTCCTTCCATTGAATTTCTGGTTTATATGTTACTCCACTGTAGTATCTTGCTGCATATGCTAATGCTGATTGTTTAAGTTTTTCATCTGTTACTACTTTGCTTGTTATCTTTTGTATTGCACTATTTGAGTTTTTGTTTAACATCCTTTTTCTCCTTATTTTATAAATATTATATCACATTCTGTTGTGAAGTTTGTGTTCCCATAGGCATAGATTATGTATATGCTTCCGTTTGGGCCTAGAAAGTAGTTATCTACGTTTTCTGCTTTGTAGATATCACTTTTTAGGTCTCTTTTGTATACTTGGTAGCCCATTGTTTCTAAGTTGTCTGCTTCTTTTTTTGCTTGTTCTACTGTTTGTTTTATTTGTGTTTCTACATCATTTGTGTTTATTTTCTTGATTTCTAGTAAATCACTTAGGTTTATTTGTTCATTTGTTGATATGTTGTATGTATATGTTTTTATTATGGTTCTTTGAGCCTTTTCTCCTTCTTTTAGGTTAGCTTTTATTACAAGTGATAATATATTTTCGTTTAAGTATGCTGTGTAGTCTACTGTGTATATTGTTTTGGGTGTACCTTCTTTTTTTGAGTTTTCTATTATGCTTCCCATTTTATCATAGAATATCGCTAGAAGTTCTCTATCCATTGCTATTGTTTTGTCATGTCTAATATTTATCATTGGTATGTTTGCTTGTATTTCATATTTGCCTTCATAGATTTCGTTTAGGGTATAGCTTGTGTAAATTATGTCTTTTGTTACGTCTAGCTTATTTACGTATTCAGCTGTTTCGTAGTTTTGTAAATTTAATTTGTTATCAAACAAGTCTTCAAAGGCTATGTCTTGGATTTGTTTTGGTGGTTCTGGAACTTTCAATTCTTTTTGCCTTTTTCCAAAAATCTGATAATATATACCATATGATAGGGCTAGTATGCATACTATTATTATTACTATGAAACTTATATTTCTAGCATTCATTTCAATTTTTCTCATTCTCATTTGTTTTTTCTCTCCTTTTATAATCATGTTTTAGTTGTTTTCTTTATATCTTCAAATTCAAAGTTGTTCTAATGTTTATTTTGTATTATATCATATCTTTTTTAAAAATGCAAAACTTGACTTTTGGCTTGTTTTAGTGTATTATTAATTGATATATAGTTATACTTTTTTGAACGGAAAGGAATGGTTTTTAGAGTATGCTTTGTTCAATTTGTAAGAAGGAACCGGCTGTTATTTTTATTAACGAGCCTACCAAGAAAGATCCTGAGCATGTTTCTGCTTATTGTTTTAATTGTGCTAGGGAAAAAGGAATTAATCCTATTAAGTCGGTTTTAGGTAATAATGATATTAATTTAAATGATGTTGCTGAACAGTTTGAAGCTATGTTTAACAATATTTCTAATAATATGGAATTGTCTGATATGGATTTTGATGAGGCTAATGAAAATATGGTTCCTATTGGAGCTATTTTTGGTAATTTCTTTGGTGGAAATGGTGGCAATTCTACTAATACTACTGAAGAACATAATTCTAATAGTAATAAACGTGTTAAGGTTGATAAAAAACCTAAAGAAAAAAAGAAAAAGTTCCTTGATTTATATGGTACTAATCTTACAACTAAGGCTAGAAATAATGAGCTTGATAATGTAATTGGTAGAAATTTAGAAATTAGGAGAATTATTCAAATTTTAAATAGACGTACTAAGAATAATCCTTGCCTTATTGGTGAGCCTGGTGTTGGTAAGACTGCTATTGCTCAAGGCCTTGCTATTTGTATTGCTAATGGACAGGTGCCTGCTAAGCTTTTGAATAAGGAAGTATATTTGCTTGATATGACTTCTGTTGTGGCTGGTACTCAATTTAGAGGGCAATTTGAGGCTAGAATGAAGGGTATTATTGATGAGTGTAAAACTCTTAAAAATATTATTCTTGTTATTGATGAAATACATAATATTGTTGGTACTGGAGATGGCGAGAATGCTATGAATGCTGCTAATATTTTGAAACCACCTCTTGCTAGTGGTGAAATTCAACTTATTGGTACTACTACTCTTAGGGAGTATAGAAAATATATTGAAAAGGATTCTGCTCTTGAGAGAAGGTTTCAAACTGTACTTGTTGAAGAACCTAATATTGATAATGCTTCTGATATTATTTGTGGTATTAAGAAGTATTATGAGGAGTTTCATAAGGTTAGAATTTCAAATGAGGTTATTCGTCAGGCTGTTGTTATGTCTGAGAAATATATTCATGATAGATTTTTACCTGACAAGGCTATTGATATTTTAGACGAGGCTTGTTCTAGAATTAATCTTGATAATAAAGAGTTATATGAGTTGGAACTTTTGAAAAATGAACTTAAGGTTGTTCAAGAGGAAAAAAATGAGGCTGCCCAAGCAGATTCTACTGAGGATTATCAAAAAGCTGCTGATTTGAAAACTCGTGAGTGCAAGCTTCTAGATGAGATTACTAATATTAGTAAAAATTTGAAACTTAAAGAAGTTACTATTCAGGATATTGCTGAAGTTATTGAGCATTGGACTAAGATTCCTGTTACTAAAATTACTGAGGAAGAAACTTCTAAGTTATTAAACTTAGAGCAAAACCTTCATAAAAAGATTATAGGTCAAGAGAATGCTGTTACTGCTGTTTCAAGGGCTATAAGAAGAAATAGGGCTGGACTCAAGTCTACTAAGAGACCTCCTTCTTTCCTATTTGTTGGTCCTACTGGTGTTGGTAAGACTGAGCTTGCTAAGACTCTTGCTTTTGAGATGTTTGGTGATAGGGATGCTATTATTAGAGTTGATATGTCTGAGTATATGGAGTCTCATTCTACTTCTAAACTAATTGGCTCTCCTCCTCGGTTATGTTGGCTATGATGATGCTGGTCAACTTACTGAGAAGGTAAAAAGAAAGCCTTATTCTATTGTACTTTTAGATGAAATTGAGAAGGCTCATAGTGATGTATTTAATATCTTGCTTCAAGTTTTAGATGATGGCAAGCTTACTGATTCTCAAGGTAATACTGTTAGTTTTGAGAATACTATAATTATTATGACTTCTAATTCTGGTTCAAATCTTAATAATAATTCTATTGGATTTGCAAAGCAGACTGTTGACAATAATAAGATTTTAAATAGTCTTAAGGAAACTTTTAGACCTGAATTTTTGAATAGGATTGATGAGATTGTTGTATTTGATAGCTTGACTAAGACTGAACTTCTTCAAATTGTTGATTTAATGCTTGAAGATACTAGGAAAGCTCTTGCTGATAAAAATATTACTATGGATATTTCAAATGTTGCTAAGGAGTTTTTACTTGAAAAAGGTACTGATTTAAAATATGGCGCTAGACCTTTAAGACGTGCTATTCAGAGATATGTTGAGGATGAGTTGTCTGACAGAATTTTAAGACGCGAAATTAAAAACGGAGAAAATGTTGTAGTAACTTTAAAAAATGATATCCTTGAGTTTAAGATTAAGAATAAATAGTTTATTTTCGGAGATTATTTATAGTTAGAGATGTTTTATAAATGGAGGAAAATATATGCTTAAACATGTACCAAATATTTTAACACTGATTAGATTCATACTTATTGTGCCAATTGTTTTATGTATTGCTTATGAGGAATTTATCATTGCTTTTGTATTTTTAGTACTTTCTGGAATAACTGATGTGCTAGATGGTACTATTGCTAGAAAGTTTAATTTTATAACTGATTTTGGTAAATTGATGGATCCTTTAGCTGACAAGATGACTCAAGTTGCTATTCTCGTAACTCTTTGTGTTAAGCAAATTGTTCCTTTTTGGGTACTTGCTATTGTTGTTATTAAAGAGTTCGCTATGATTTCTGGTGCTTCTTTTCTATATGGAAAGGAACTTGTGGTTTCAAGCAAATGGTATGGCAAGCTTTCTACTGTATTATTTTACTTAGCTATAGCTTGTTCACTCATAACTCGTTACTTAAATACAAACATTTTAGAAGCTTCAATACAAGATTTCTCAATCTATATTTACTGCATAGCTATTCTTATGACACTACTTTCATTAGTACTTTACTTTAGAGCTTTTAATATGCAAAAGTATATACGAGATGAAAAAGAAAAATTACAGAAATAAAGATGGGTTCTAAAATATGAACCAAAAGCAAAAATCCCAGTGAGAAATCGCTGGAATTTTTTTGTAGCACTAGATTTGCCAAGCTTAGTTTCTATATTTTCAGTAATAGAAGTAATTTCTCCATCATCTTTAGCATCGTTTTTTAATCGTGCTAACCTATAAGAATTGTTAGTTTTGTAAAGCAACTTAGCTTAAAACATTACTGCGATAGCAGTTTAGTGTAAGTACTAATTAGCAAGCCAATTAGCTATATCATATATTTGTATCCCTTCATACTGATAATTTTCATGTTTTGTTCTGGCAATTATTATCTTTGGATAAGCATCTTTAATTTGTAATAGTGGTTCAACCTCTCTTTTTAAAGTCTTATCATAGCTTATATCATCTGATACTTGAATATACATTTTTTCATTTCTTTTCATTGCAACAAAATCTACTTCTTTGTTATATAAAGTTCCTACATAAATTTCATAACCTCTTCGTAATAATTCCATAGCCACAATATTTTCATATACTCGTCCATAATTAATATTCTTTGTCCCTAATTTAGCAAATTTAAATGATTGGTCTACTAAATAGTATTTATCGATTGAAGATAAGTATTTTTTACCTTGAATATCATATCTTCTTACTTTATAAAAAGCAAATGCATC